>JBEPXB010000085.1:0-7933 GCA_041642135.1 Halobacteriales archaeon
GCGTACCTATACAAAGTCCCACGAGCGACTTCTGAACGTGAGAAAGTGCCCCGATCCGTCCGTGGATTCGGACTGACCGAGACGTGCCTCACCCTTTGTGGGTCATAGAGCGGTCTTACCCTTTGTGGGTCGATACGGTAACAACGGTACTTCAACGTCTGCGGAGAGTAACCCTCCGCTTTGTCCGGCTTTTTGCCGACGTGGAGCAGCCAGGAGATCAGCTTCTCCCTGTGATTCGTGTAATCCAGTAGCTGACGCTGGTTCAGCTGTTCTTTCGTGGTTTCGGGAACAATTTTGATACTATCCGGTATTTTCGTGTCTTTGTGGGTCATAGAGCAGGTTCGCCTCCATGACCTAGAACTAGAGCTAGTTTGGTCCAAATTTTATAAAACCGCGGGACTGCGACGTGGTTTGGCTTCCGTTCAGTCGGATTGGTTTTCCCTGTCTCCATAGGCGTTCTTACCTCCAACCGTTGAATACGGGAAAAATACAGGACAGCACCGGTGTGCGCCGAATCGGGAGTGCTCCGACGGGGATTTGAACCCCGGTCATTGCCTCGAGAGGGCAATATGATTGGCCGGACTACACTATCGGAGCGTGTACTACCGGATAGCCCCGATTCCCGTTTAACGATTGCGCTTCGCCGTCGCCGTGGGGTGAATCGACACGGCACGGGCGGTGCCCTCGGCACACTCCCGACCCGCCCGGACCTCTCATACGGTCGTGCGTACCGATGTACCGGCGATCACCCGGACTGGATCGGTTAGCGCCAGTAAAAGACTACGTACGACCGTCTCAGTCGACGATCCGCTCGAAGTGGACCACGAGCCGTTTCCGGAGGAGCGTGTAGATTCCAGCCAGGACGACCAGGCCGACGACGAGCCACCGAACGCTCCCCTCGTAGACGGCGGCTACCGGAACGGCACAGACGACGGTGACCGCCAGGTCCCGCGGCGAGCCGTCGTAGGGGATCAGGTACCGCGCCCGGAGCCACCGGCCGCGGACGTGGTCGTAGACGGCGTTCGGGTTCGTCCGTTCCCACGGGCGGAGTTCCTCGCCCGCCCCCAGCGCGTCGCTCGCGGCGTGGACGCCCGCCGAGAGGAGCGCGAACGCGAGACTGACGGTCACTGGCGAAGGCGCGACGAGGGCCACGACGCCCGCGAGGGTCGCTGCGACCGGCCCGGCGACCGGGAAGTGGAGCGTCCGCCGGTGGACGCCGCCGAACAGATCGGCGTCGGGCAGGAACCCGCCGACCACCGCGCCGACGGCCGCGGGCATCGCGAACGCCGGTGCGAGGAGGGCGACCGGGAGGGTGAACAGCAGGCCGACCAAGGCGTGCGTGATGCCCATCATCGTCGTTCCAAGTGGGCGAAGAACTCGTCCGAGGTATAGCGTTCGGTGTCGCGGCGAGTCGGTATCGAGATCACGGTTCCGGAGTGCGATAGAGCAGGTCGTACTGGTGGGCGACGTACGTCAGCTCGGCGGCGGCCAACTGGTCGTGGCGGGCACGGAGCCACCCCTCGAGACCCGGGACCGGTTCGTCGGCGTCCCCGAGCGCCTCCTCGACGAACCCGAGGATACATCCCAGGAAGTACGCCTCGTCGGCGGGGTATTCCTCGCCGTGGGGTCTTACTATCCAGTCCGAGGCGGCCACCGAGAGCAGGTCGCCCGACCGGCGACCCAGCAGGTCCACGAGGTGTCGGCCGGCGCGGGCGTCCCGTCCCGGGACCACGTCGATGGCGCGGTGGTAGGCCCGTTCGACGGCGTCGTCCGCGGGGTGGTCCGGCTGGAAGACGGTGCCGCCGTCGAACGTGATCGGGAGGTACGCCAGCCCACGGGGTGCGAGCGCCGTCTCGAACGCCTCGACGAGCGCGTCGAGCGGGACGAGGTCGGCGAACGCGCTCGCGACGAACAGGTCGGCGTCGCCCCCGTCCCCGGCATCACTTCCGTTCCCGGAATCACCTCCGTCCCCGAAGGCGACGATGGCGTCGCCCACCTCGAACGTCACCGACAGGTCCCCGACCGCGAACCCGTCGTCGCTCGCCACGACGTCGTGGCCGGCGCGTCGCATCTCGGCCGGCCTGACCTCGCGGGCGAACGAGACGACGCCCTCGTCGCGGTCGACGCCGCGGTACGACCCCGCCGTGACCCCCCAGTCGTGGAGCCTCGGTACTGTCGCACCGGTCCCGCAACCGGCCTCCAGAACCCGCGGCGTGTCGGGGAGTTCTTCGAGCAGGCGGTCGCGGACTCGGGGCGAGAGCGCCCTGTCGTCGACCGACCGCTTCGCCTCCAGGTAGCGGACCGCGGCACCGTCCATCACTCGAGTCGACGGCGGTGGGCCGCCCACGCCTCGTCGTCCTCCCAGATCCGCACCGTCAGTTCCGTCGGGTTCGGGTCGTCCAGCGAGGCCGCGACGCGGTCGCCGAACAGGCGGGCGAAGTGCTCGACGCTCGGGTTCAGCCCCTCGAACTCCGGGAGGTCGTTGAGCAGGGCGTCCCGGTAGCGGGCCTCCAGGTCGTCGAGGATCGCGTTCACCGCGTCGATGTCGACGAGGTAGCCGTACTCGCCGAGCGAGCGGCCGGCGAACCGGACCTCGACGGTGAAGCGGTGGCTGTGTTCCTCGCCCTCCGGTCCGGGGTCGGGAACCGTGAGGAAGTGCTGTGCCACGAGATCGCGGGTGACCGCGAGTTCGTACGGACGGTCGATCTGGGTGTCGAGTGTCATGTGAACGTCCTCGAGTGTTCGCGTCGGGGATCGTGGGTGGATGGCGTCGGTGCTTCGTCGGTCGGTGATCGGTGGACCGCGGTACTCACGAGTACGTGAGGAGGACCTGGAGGGCCTCCTCCGGGCGTTCGTCGAGGAGCCGGTACGCCTCGGGGGCGTCCTCGAACGGCACTCGGTGTGAGATCAGCGAGTCGGTTTCGAGCTCGCGGAGCCGTTCCAGCGCCGTTCCCATCCGTCTGTCCTTCGTCCAGCGACCCCTCGAGTCGGGCGCGAGGGTGCTGACCTGGCTCGACTCGATGGAGACGCGGTCGCGGTGAAAGTCCCCCCCGAGGTCGAGCGAGGCGCGCCGGGTCCCGTACCAGGACCCGACGACGACGCGGCTGTCGTACCCCGTCACGCCGACGGCGTCGTCGAGCGCCTCCGGCCGGCCGGAGAGCTCGTACACCAGGTCCGCGCCGTCGCGCTCCGACCTGTCCGTCCCGACCGCCGAGGCGACTCGGTCGGGGGCGACGGCGTCGTCGGCGCCCAGTTCGAGGGCGCGTTCGCGGCGGCCGGCGAGCGGGTCGACGGCGACGAGCCGGTCGAGGGGGAACGCGGAGAGGACCGCGACCGTACAGAGTCCGACCGGTCCCGCGCCGAAGACGACGACCCGCTCGCCGAGTCGGGGGCGGCCGTCCAGCACGAGCGAGGTCGCCGTCTCGACGGAGGGGAGCAGCGCCATCGCCGCCGCCGGGACGTCCTCTGGGACGGGGACGAGGTCGGCCGGTCGGGCGGCGAACCGCGACTCGTGGGGGTTGAACGCGAAGACGTCCCGTCCCCGCCACGCCTCGTCCACCTCTGTCCCCGCTGCGACGACCTCGCCGACCGCGGCGTAGCCGTACCGGACGGGAAAGGAGAGGTCGCCCTCGAGCGCGTCGATGGTCGCGTCGGCCGGAAGGTCGGTCGGGGCCTCGCCGCGGTAGACGAGGAGTTCAGTCCCGGAACTTATGGCCGAGACCCGCGTCTCGACGACGACCTCGTCCGCCGTAGGCTCGAACTCGGTCCGTCTGAGTTCGGTCTCGTGCGGCCGGGTGAAGTAGAGCGAGCGTCGGTCCATCAGTGGTCGGCACCCCTCGGCGTTCCCGCGGGGGTCACGGTCCGCACCTCGTACGCGTCGGTGACGGCGGGCGCGACCGGAACGGCGCTGTGCGACGGGCTCTCCACACCCGCACGAACGACCGGTCAGGCATTATCCTTCCGCCCCCGGAAGTATCCGGAGACGACGAGGTAATCCCGCGCGAAGACGGCTAACGACGGGACGAGCACGACGGCGGCGAGGGTCCGGACCGTCGCGGCGGGAAGCACGGGCGCGAGTGCGAGGGTGATGAAGACCATCTGCACGCCGGCGAGCGGTCGCCGGACGCGGCTCGGTGGGAGGTCGTACACCGGGCGCCCTCGGTGTCGGCGCAGCCCCCGGCCCGCCCTGAACAGGTAGCGGGCGAGCGAGAGCGACAGGTACCAGACCGGCAACCGACCCCAGAGCACGCCGACGACGGGCGCGACGAGGAACCCCAGGGTGTCGAACGCCATGTCGAGCCGCGCACCGAGGACCGTCGTCCGGCCGGCGCGTCGGGCCGCGAACCCGTCGATCCAGTCGAGGGCGCATCCGCCGCCGTACAGCGCCGCGAGGAGCCACGCCAGTTCGGTCGTCGGGTCGACGACGGCGAACCCGGCGACGGCCGCGAACGCCCCTCCGCGGACGAGCGTCAGTGCGTTCGCGGCCCCGAGCGACCCGTACGGCCGGGTCACCGCCCCTTCGGCGTGGTTAGCGCCCAGGTGCCGGCGGAGGAACCAGAGTTCGAACACCGCCACGCCCCCCGCCGGGACGGCCCACCGGGTGGCCGATGGGTGCCCGGTGAGCGCGGCGACCCCGGCGCCGAGTGCGACCAGCGCGAGGACGAACGCCGCGACGACGAGCGCCCAGTCCCGGCGCAACCTGGTCCGTTCGACGGTCGCCCCGCTCATCGTTCGAACCTCGTCATCGCTCGAACCCCGGGTCCTCGAGCGTCCCGATACGCTCGCGGTCGGTGGGCGTGAGACGAAGGCGGGCCGCCGCGAGGTTCGAGACGACGTGTTCGGTATCGGTGCTCGAGGGGACCGGCACCACGCCGCGGTCGACCTGCCACGCGAGGGCGACGGCCGCGGGCGTGAGGCCGTGCGCGTCGGCGAGGTCGACGAGGGCGGGCTCCTCGAGCAACCCCGGCGCTGACAGTGGCGAATGTGCCACGACCCGGATCCCGCGCCCGTGACACGCCCGGACGAGGTCCTCCCGGGGGAGGTAGGGGTGTGACTCGATCTGGACGATTGCTGGGGGGATCCGGGCGGCCTCGACGATCCGCTCCAGTTGTCCGAGCGAGACGTTACAGACGCCGATGGTCCGGGCGAGGCCGTCGTCGACCAGCCGTTCGAGCCGCCCCCAGGTCTCGATCAGTGGGACGTCGACCGTCGCCCGTTCGCCGTCCCCGTCGGTCGGGAAGACGAGCGACTCCTGCTCGGCTGGCGACATCGAGGCGAGATCCGCGAGAGGCCCCTGATACGCCCACGCCTCCGGCCAGTGGAGCATGTAACAGTCGATGGCGTCGACTCCGAGCGCCGCGAGGCTCCCCTCGCAGGCCTCCCTGACGTGCTCGTGGTTCGTGTTCCAGACTTTGCTCGTGATGAAGAGCGACTCGCGATCCGGCGAGCCGGGAGCGTCGAGCAGGTCGCCGATCCGTGCCTCGTTGCCGTACAGCTCCGCCGAGTCGAGTAGTCGATAGCCGGCGTCGAGCGCCGTCGCGATGGAGTCGATGCGGTCGACGTACTCCCCGTCGCGGTAGCGCGAACAGCCGAAGCCGACCGGCGGCAGCCGGATCGACGCGGTCCGTCGATCGCCGTCAGTCCCGGCCACCTCCCCGTCGCTCGCCCCCGACCGCTCACCGTCCGGCGGTGGTCTGACCGGCGGGGCCGTGGGCGGGTCGTGTTCGACCCCGTGGTCGGCCACCTCGACCGGTCCATCCGATTCCGCGGCCGTCTCGATCGCGTTGCAGACGGCAACGACGTGCGCGGCGCGACGCGCACCGCCCGTCGGCCGCTCGCCGCGCTCGATCGCTGCGGCGAGTCGCTCCGGCCCGTCGAGGTACGGCCGCTCTCGCCGCGGGGCCGGGTGTGGCGCGTGGACGTACGACCGACCCGCTCCAGCCACGGAGACGGTGTCGACTTCGGCGGCGAGCGCGCCGCTGTCCGAGAGGTAGAGCGAGCCGTCGTCGCCGTGGATCTCTACACTACTGAACTCGCGGCTCCGGTGGGGCGCGTAGAGGCTCGCCGTGAGTCGGACGACCGGTCCGCTCGCGAATTCGACTGTCGTCTCCACGTGGGCCGGCCGGGCGGGCGTCCGTTCCTCGCGGTCGGGCCAGACGTCGAGCGCGTCGGCGACCCGGACGCGCTCTACCGGACCGAACCAGTCGACGAGGAGCGAGAGGGGGTAGACGGCCCCGTCGTAGAGCGGTCCGACGGCGAGGAAGGAGTCGGGGTTCTCGTGCCACTCGGTCGCGCGGCCGACGTGAGCGTGGGCGTAGGCGAGCCGAACCGTCCCGAGCCGGCCGTCGCCGAGCAGCGACCGCACGTGGCCCGCCGGGTCACACCGGTGGTTGATCGGCGCACAGTCGAGCGCGAGCCCGCGGCGCTCGGCGACCCCGACCAGATCCCCCGCGACGTCGGCGGCGAGCGCGAGCGGCTTCTCGCTGAAGACGTGGCGGTCGGCGTCCAGACACCGCCGGGTGACCGGGGCGTGTGCGCCGTGACTCGTGAGGTTGATCACGAGCGGCGCGTCCGTCGCGGCGAGCAGCGCGTCGAGGTCGGTGTACGCCGTGGTTCCGTGAGTCGCCGCGAGCCGCTCGGCCCGGTCGGCCTCGAGGTCACAGACCGCCGTCAGATCGAGTGTCGACCCGGCGAGGCCGGTCGCGTACTTCCCGGCGACCGCCCCCGCACCGACGAACGCACAGTTCACGTCCGGAACACGACCGTGGGAGGCAAAAAGGTAGAGACAGCGGCCTTCTTGTGGGTGTAACTCGAACCGGGACCATGGGTCGGGTCGCGGTCCTGCACAACACGCTCGACTTCCAGGGGGGCGCCGACGCGGTCTGTCTCGCCGCCTGCGAGGCGCTCCGGACCGACCACGACGTCACTCTGTTCACCCTCTCGGAGACCTCGCCCGTCGGGCTGGCCGACCGCTTCGACCTCGACGTCGACGGCGTCCGGGTCCGGATGCCGCCCGGCGCCGAGGCGCTCGCGCGGGCCCTCTCGTCGCTCGGTCCGCGAGTCGGGCCCCAGCTCGCGTTCCGGAGCGTCCTCCTCGGGCGATCCTTCCGGCAGCGGGCACGGGAGTTCGACCTCGCGGTGAGCACGGCGAACGAGCTCTCGCTCCCGCTCCCGTCGGTCCAGTACGTCCACTACCCGCAGTTCCACCTCGACCGACTCCCCGACGCCGACGCCGGACGGCTGAACCGAGTGTGGAGCCGGCTCGCGGGGCCGACCCGGGCCGAACTCGCCGGGCCGGGCGTCACCCTGCTCGCGAACTCCTCGTGGACGGCCGACGTGGTCGCCGAGACCTACGGCACGCGGCCCGAGGTGCTCCACCCGCCGGTCGATCCGATCCCCTGCGAACGGGCGTGGCGGGACCGCGAGGACGGGGTCGTCGTGGTCGGCCGCCTCGCCCCGGACAAGCGGGTGCTCGACGCGATAGCGGTCGTCGACGGGGTCAGGGAACGGGGCCACGACCTCCACCTCCACCTCGTCGGGGCCGCCCCGCGGTCGTACCGTCGCTACGCCGAGCGGGTCGACGCGGCCGCGAGCGAGCGCCCGTACGTCTCCGTCGAGCGCGACGTCTCGCGGGATCGGCTCGAAGGCCTGCTGTGTACCCACCGGTACGGGCTGAACACGAAGCCCGAGGAGCACTTCGGGATGTCCGTCGCGGAGTACGTCGCGGCCGGGATGGTCGCGTTCGCGCCGGCGAGCGGCGGCCAGCGCGACGTGCTCGACGGTCGCGAGGACCGCCTGTTCGACTCCGTCGGGGAGGCCGTCGACCTCGTCGCGCGTGCCATCGAGGTCGGCGACCCACCCGACCTCCAGCGCGACCGTTTCGCCCGCGACCGGTTCGGGCGCGCGCTCCGGCGTCACGTCGGCCGTGCCATAG
>JBEPXB010000086.1:0-7923 GCA_041642135.1 Halobacteriales archaeon
GTGGCAGTCCGAGGCCGAGGGGAGGGAGTCCACCGCCCGTCGGCTGCTCGCCGCAGTCAGAACGCCAGGGGGCGTCAAACTGGGCGGCGCGTGCGTCTCGGCGCTCGCGCGGGCGACGAACACGACCGCGTGAACAGCGACTATGCGACCACCCGTCGACTATGCGACCACCCGTGGCCGTCGATCCTTCCCGGACGGGGACCCGGCTCGTCGCGTGGCGTGGCTGCCGCGCCCTCCCGGCTCGTGGGCGACGTCGCCGTGGCCCTCGGCGAGGTCGCTGTCCTCGACGCGTGACTCTCAGACGAGGTCGCCGTCCTCGAAGACGATCGGTTCGGGGGTGCCGACGACGGCGTTCGGGTCCCCGCGGAGCTCCTCGGCGACGGGCTCCGAGACGTGGAACCGGTCGAGGTCGAGCGTGTTCGTGATCCGGGCGATACGCATGTCGGCGGGGTCGACCACGCCGCAGGCGGAGTAGGCGGCGACGAACGCGAGCCGGTCGGTCGGGAGGATCACCGGGATGCGCGCCCGAACCGGCTCCCCGGAGGTGATGACGTTCACGTACGTGTCGGTGAGGTCGAGGTCCTCGACGAGCCGCCGGTGTGTGTAGTCCGCGAGCCCCATCCCGATGGCGTTGCCGTGCGAGCCCTCCGTGACCGCCCGGACGTAGATCCGGGTGTAGTCCGGCACCTCGGGCTCGGGCTCGCCGTCGACCAGCATCCGCCCGATGACGTTCGTGTCCATCCCGGTCCCGCTGACCTCCTTGCCGAGTTCGTCGACCACGAGCAGGTCCAGTTCATCGACGGGGAGCGTTCCGAGCAGGTCCCGCGAGCGTTCCAGCAGTTCCGGCTCGCGCTCGAGTATCTCCCCCGTATCGAGCCCCTCGATGGCGGCCGCACGCTCGTCGGCGTTCTCGATCAGCGCGATCCCGCCGACGATCGGCGTCTCCTCGAACAGGATACCTGCACGCTCGCGGATGACCTCCGAGAACGTCCCCGCGAGCGCCGCCTTGTGAGTCGCCTCCGCACCGCGCTGTTTCCCGAGGCCGATGACGGCCATCTTGCAGAGTCCGCTCTCCAGGTCGCCCGAGAAGTCCGTGTGGAGCTTGATGCGGTTCGCCAACAGGACCGCGTCGGCCTCGAGCGCGTCGCGGGCGGCGTATATCGGCCGGCCGTCACCGTCCGAACCCACCCGTTCGACGTCCATCGAGGAGACCACCTCACAGCCCATCGCCTCCTCGTCGAACCCCAGGGAGGCGAGCGCCTCCACCTGTCCCTCGGCGGTCGCCCCGCCGTGGCTCCCCATCGACGGGAGCACGAACGGGTCGAGGTCCCGGTCACGGAGCTCCGAGACCACGGTCCGGACGACCTCGGGCATGTCGTGGATGCCACGGCTGCCGGCGGTGATACCGACGCGGGCACCGGGGGAGAGGTCTGCGAGCCCGTCGATGTCCTCGAGCGCCTCGACCGTCGCCCCTTCGACGTCCTCGACGGCGGGCTGGTCGCGCTCGTACCGCACCGGCGCGAACCGGGGAAGGTCCTCGGCGGTCACCTCGTTCGTGGCGTCGAGCGCCGCCGAGTCCGGGAGGTCGATCATGTGCCGCGTTCGACGCCCCGGCGCTAAGGTGTTGTGGGACCCCGGCGCGGTGGGGACGACCGACAGAGCCCACGACCGGAGACAGGGCTATCACCCCCCGCGGCCTCGGTGGGGTCGTCATGGAGATAACTGAGGTTCGGGCAGTACCGCTGTCCGACCCGGTCCCCGAGGAGAAGCGCCATCGAACCGACCTCGGCACGAAAGTGAAGACCGACGCGACGCTCGTGGTCGTCGAGACGGACGAGGGACACACCGGCGCCGGCGCGGCGCTCGGGCACCCGCCGACCATCGAATCCATCGTCGAGGGGTCGCTCGCGCCGGCGCTCGTCGGCGAGGACCCAACGTACACGGGCCGGCTGTGGGAGAAGCTCTACAACGGCTCGCGGGCCGAGCCGTCGCTGGAGCGGGGCTACTCACAGCCCCGCTGGGACCGCCGGGGGTACACCCTCGAGGCCATTTCCGGCGTCGACATCGCGCTGTGGGACGTCACCGGGAAGGCGCTCGGCCAGCCGGTCTACAAGCTCCTCGGTGCCGTCCGGGACGACATCCGGGCGTACGCGAGCGGCGGCTGGGCGACCGGCGAGGGGACGGCCGAGGAACTCGGCGGGTACGTCGACCGCGGCTTCGACGCGGTGAAGATGCGCGCGGTCGGCCACGAGGAGTTCTCCGTCGAGAACACGCTCGAGCGGGTCGAGATCGCCCGCGAGGGGCTCGGCTACGACGTCGACCTGATGGTCGACGCCCACGGCTCGCTCGACGTCCCGACCGCGATCAAGCTCGCGCGACGGCTGGAGGAGTACGATATCACGTGGTTCGAGGAGCCGGTCTCGCCCGACGACCACCCGGGGCTCGCGGAGGTCCGGAGCGCGACGGAGATCCCCATCGCGGCGGGCGAGAGCGAGTTCACCCGCTTCGACTTCCGGAGCCTGTTCGATCACGGCGCGATCGACGTCGCACAACCGGACGTGGCCCGCTGTGGGGGGATCACGGAGTCCCGGCGGGTCGCGACGATGGCCTCCGCGCGGAACATCAAGTTCGCCCCGCACGCCTGGGGGAGCGGCGCGCTCTTCGCCGCCAGCATCCACCTCGCCATGTCCACCCCGAACTGCCACGTCCTCGAGGTGCCACAGGCGTACATGCCGCTGCTGACCGACCTCTACGAGGAGGAGTTCGATATACGGAACGGGAGGGTGTACGCCCCCGACCGACCGGGGCTCGGGTTCACCGTCCGGGAGGACGTCGAGGAGCGGTTCGAGTACGTGGAGGGGCCCGAGTACGAGTTCTGAGACGTTTTCGGGAGTTCTCACGCATCGGATTCGGTACGAAACCGGAACCACCTGCAAAGCCCTCGTACGCTACCCTCGCGCGGCTCGCTGCGCGCTTCGCTCGTTCACTCCCTCCGGTCGTTCACTCGCTACAGTGCTTGCGTCGCCGTGCTTCGGGTAGCGCGCTCGCCCTTTGCGATTCCACCAGGACGTCTTTGGGTGAGGCGCGCGCTGCGCGCCGGTTCATCGGCGCGTAGCGCCGCGCGAGGGACGAGCACCGCAGCCGACCGAAGGGAGGCGAGGAGCGCAGTCGGTTGGGGAGGTGTGTGGCTGTCGCGGTTGCGGTCCTGGCGGATCGAAAGGGCGAGCGGGCTCGATCCCTCCCGGACGATGCAAGCACCACAGCGAGTGAGCGGAGCGAACGAGCGAGGAGCGCAGCGAGTCCCGGAGGGTCGAGAGTGCGAGGGCTTTCGAGTCACTGTTCTCCGCGTTGTACCCGCGCCTCACGCCGTACGTTTCGTCCACCACGCACCACCAACCTGATCCGAGAGCGTACCTTTATCAACGCTCCCGGGACAGAGCGCACCACGATGCGAATCAGCGACGTCTCCGCCCACACGCTCTCCTCGCCGATCGACCCACCACAGGAACGCCACTTCCTCGGCGGAACGCGGCGCCTGCTCAAGCGCGACGTAGTGCTCGTGGTCGTCGAGACGGCCGACGGCGCGGTCGGCTACGCGCCGGCGGGCGCCTCCAGCTCTGCGATGCGGGAGTACTTCGACGACGCTTCCCACAGCGACTTCACCGGGCTCCTCGAGGGCGAGGTCGCACCGCACGTCCTCGACGAGGCGGTCGAGACGGCCGCCGAGCTGCACGAACTGGTCGGCAAGGCCGACCTCCCGGCGTTCCTCGAGTCACAGGCCGTCGCGCCCCTCGATATCGCCTTCCACGACCTGCTCGGCAAGGAGCGCGGCGCGCCGGTGTACGACCTGCTCGCCGACGGCGTGGACGTCACCACGGAGCTCCCGCTGTACGCCAGCGCCGGGATGTACATGGAGCCCGAGGGGTACGCGGAACAGGCGAAGGCGATCCGTGACCTCGGGTTCGGGGGCTACAAGTACCGACCCGGGCTCGGCATCGAGGAGGACCTCCGAACGCTCCGCCTGATCCGGGAGGCCGTCGGGCCGGAGATGGACGTGATGATCGACGCGCACACGTGGTGGAAGCTCCGCGAGCACTCCTACACGTTCGAGGAGGTGGTCGACCTGGTGAACCGGATGGCCGAGTACGACCCCTACTGGCTGGAGGAGCCGGTCGAGCCCGCCGACTACGACGCCTACACCCGATTGTCCGACGCGGTCGAGGTCCCGCTCGCGGGCGGCGAGAGCGAGGAGACGCCCGACGGGCTGGTCGCGCTCGCCGAGACCGGCGCGGTGTCGTTCCTCCAGGGCGACGTCCGGCACCACCGCGGGTTCACCGGCTGCTGGGAAGCGGTCCAGTTCTGCCTCGGCCGCGACGTGACGTTCGTCCCCCACCAGTTCGGAACCCACCTGGGACAGGTGGCGAACGCCCACCTGACCGCGGCCGCACCCGAATCGGAACTGCTCGAGTACCCCGTCTTCGGTGACGACACGGCCGGGATGTATCCCTTCCCCCTCGCCGAGGAGATACTCGTCGAGCCGCTCGACATCGAGGACGGCACGTTGACGGTCCCCGACGGTCCCGGTCTCGGTGTGGAGGTCGACATGGACGTCCTCGAGCGCTACCCACACATCGAAGGTCCCTGGACCGAGTTCCACTACGAGGCGGACTGATACGGTCGTGCGTACCGATGTACCGGCGATCACCCGGACGGGGCCGTTAGCGCCGGTAAAAGACTACGCACGACCGTATGACCGGAGACCGAGTCCCGAACCGGGCCGGGTTGCGTTCACATACAGCCTGCTGCATAGTGTTATGATTCGGAATGACGAATCCAAAGGGGGTGTTCGTCGATGGGACTCACCGACTCGATGGGACGGCTGGTGGGCTGCGACGACGAGGAGCCGGGACCGGCGTACGAGTGCTCGACCTGCGGGCGGGCGTACGAGACGAAGTGCGGGCGGGCGTACGAGACGAAGCGGAGCGTGTGCGTGGACTGTAACGGCCACGTGCGGGAGATGGCCACCGGCTGACCGCCCGGCCGAACCTCGCAACAGCACTTATTTCCCCCCGTGCGGGACGGAACCCATGCAGGTCCGTTCGGTAGCGGCGATACCGCTGTCTCACTCGCTGGAGGATGGCCGGTCGTTCGGCAACGCACGGGGGCTGGCCACCGCCCGGAGCGCGACGCTGGTCCGCGTCGAGACGGCCGACGGCACGGTGGGATGGGGCGAGGCGCTCGCCCCGCCGCGGTCGACCGCGACGGTCGTCGAGGAGGTCGTCGCCCCACACGTCGAGGGCCGGAACCCCCACGAGGTCGAGACACTCGCCGACCGGCTCTACGCCGGCGCCTACCACGTCGCCCGCGGCGCGCTCGTCCAGTGTGCGCTCTCGGCCGTCGACATCGCGCTCTGGGACATCAAAGGGAAGGCCACGGGCGAGCCCATCCACCGGCTGCTCGGCGGGAACCGGAGTCGCGAGATAATCCCCTACGCCTCGACAGCGTACATCACCGAGTGGGGCGAGGACCCCGCCGACCCCATTCGGGAAGCCGTCGAGGAGGGGTTCACCGCGGCGAAGCTCAAGATCGGCCGCTCGCCCGAGGACGACGCCGAGCGGGTCGCGACCGCCCGCGAGGTCATGGGCGAGGACGCACACGTCATGGTCGACTGTAACGGCAACTACCGTCCGAAGCAGGCCGTTCGCTCGGCGGAGGCGCTCGCGCCGTACGACCTGACGTGGTTCGAGGAGCCCATCCCGCCGGAGGACCTCGAGGGGTACCGCTACCTCCGCGAGCGCGTCGACGTGCCCATCGCCGCGGGCGAGGCCCACTACGGACGCTTCGAGTTCGACGAGGTCCTCGACGTCGTCGACGTGGTCCAGCCCGACCTCGGTCGCCAGGGCGGGTTCTCGGAATCGCGGTTCCTCGGCAAACTCGCCACGGCCCGGAACGTCGCCGTCCGTCCACACGTCTGGAGCGGCGGGGTCGGCGTCGCCGCGGGCCTCCAGTTCGCCGCAAGCCTCCCGGGGTACCCGCACGTGGACAACGCTCCCGAGCCGTTCCTGTTCGAGTTCGATCGCTCGCCGAACCCCCTCCGCGAGGAACTGCTGGAGGAGCCGTTCGACCCCACCGGGGGGTCGCTCGAGGTACCCACCGGGCCCGGTCTGGGCGTGACCGTCGCCGAGGACGCCGTCGAGCGGTACCGGGTTGAGCGATGACGGACACGATACGGGTCCACACGGACGGTCCCATCGGACGGATCGCCCCCGAGATCTACGGCCACTTCGCCGAACACCTGGGGCGGTGTGTCTACGGCGGGCTCTGGGTCGGCGAGGACGACCGCGTCGAGACCGACGACGGCGTCCGCGCCGACACGCTCTCGCTGCTGGCCGACCTCGATATCCCCGTACTGAGATGGCCGGGCGGCTGTTTCGCCGACGACTACCACTGGCGAGACGGCGTCGGTCCGCGCGAGGAGCGGCCCCGTCGCCGGAGCCTCTGGTGGGCGCAGGGACGCGAGGACGAGTGGGAGGAGTCGAACGCCTTCGGCAGCGAGGAGTTCCTGCGGGTGTGCCGCGAGGTCGGCGCCGAGCCGTATCTCGCGGGCAACGTCGGGAGCGGCTCGCCGGGCGAACTCGTCGACTGGGCCGAGTACTGCAACCACGACGGCGACACCGACCTCGCGGAGATGCGCCGCGAGAACGGGCGCGAGGAGCCACACGACGTGCGCTGGTGGGGCGTCGGCAACGAGAACTGGGGCTGTGGCGGCCGGTACGACCCCGAGAGCTACGCGCTCGAGTTCCGCCGGTACGCGAACTACCTCCGCGCGTTCGAGCGGGTACTCGGCGAGCGGTGCCTCGAACTCGTCGCCTGCGGGGACAACGACCCCGACTGGAACCGGCGGTTCGTGGAGACGCTCGGCGAGAGCGGCGCCATCGCCGAGATCGGTGGGTTCGAACTGCTGGATCACCTCTCCGTTCACCGCTACTACGAGGCGGGCGACGCCGTCGACTTCACCGACGAGGAGTACTTTCTACTGCTCGCCCGCGCCCGCGAGGTCGGCCGGGACGTCGACCGCGCCGCCGAGGTGCTGGAGTCGTTCGTCCCCGCCGGGAGCGTCGGCGTGATCGTCGACGAGTGGGGCGTCTGGCACCCCGAGGCCGTCCCCGAGAACGGGCTCGAACAGCCCGGAACGGTCAGGGACGCGCTCTCGGCGGCGGCCGTGCTCGACGACCTCAACGCCCGCGCGGACGTGGTGACGATGGCCAACCTCGCACAGACGATCAACGTCCTCCAGTGTGTCGTCCGGACCGACGAGACCGACGCCTGGCCGACGCCCACTTACCACGTGTTCGACCTCTACCGGCCACACATGGGAGCGGAGGCGCTCGGGACGTCTATCGAGACGGACACCCGGGCGGTCGAGGAGGACGACGGCACGGAGGCCGTCCCGCTGGTGAGCGCGTCGGCATCCCTGGACGGGGACGGCACCTTCGTCACGCTGAGCAATCGCGCGCTCGAGGCCCGTACCGTCCGCGTGGAACTCGGATCGGGGACCACGCCCGGAACCGCGAGCGCGAGCGTTCTGTTCGACGGGCAGGACCCCGCCGAACGCGCGACGGCCGGGAACGCCGACGAGTTCGCGCCGGCGGACCTGTCGGTCGAGGCGGACGGCGGTGACGTGGTCGTCGAGGCACCGCCCGGCTCGGTGCTGGCGGTCGAACTCGGCGACTGATACGGACGGTCGTAACGACCTACCGGTGAGTCCCCGGACTGGGTCGGCGCTCACCGGTAAAAGACTACAACCGTCCGTCTGACGGCCCGGACCGTCGCTCGACGGCGTCGCGACGCAGGGGTGACGGCGGCCCGACGGCGGTCGGTTCCGTCCCGCTCTTCCGACCCGCGGCTTTTTGCTCCGGCGAG
>JBEPXB010000087.1:0-7907 GCA_041642135.1 Halobacteriales archaeon
TCGTTGACGAGCACGAACGCTTCCGCACCTGCGGCGACCGCGTGGCCGTACTTCTCCATCCGGTGGACGTGCCGTGGACCCGGAGTGCCCTGCCGCGCGAGGACGATCCCGCCCGACACGTCGACCTCGTCGAGTTCGTCGGGCGTACACTGTCCGGCGTCGACGAGAGGGGCTTCGACGTCGCCCGAGGGGGTGTACGGGAGACCGACGGTCTCGAACGCGCGTTTTCGATCGCCGGCATCGGCGCTCGCGGATGCGGCGAGCTCGGCGCTCCCCCGTGTCCACCGCGTGATGGGGAACGAGACCTCGCGGGGCTCCGCGCCGACGTCGGCGAGCGCCGACGCGACGAGTTCGGCCGCCCGCCGTTCCCCCGGGTGACCGCCCATCCGGTCGCCGACGTCCGTGAGCCGTTCGAGGAACCGTCCCGGGAACGCGTCGGTCGCCGCCCGTCCCATCGTGACCGCGTTCGCCTCCGCCTCCGTCTCTACCTCCGCCTCGGCGTCCGGGTCCCCCTCACCGTCTCTGCCCGTCTCCATACTGCCCCGCAGGCCCGGCCGACGGTAAAGCCCCGCGGACGCGAACCGTCCGGACGGGATGTGGACACGGAGCGGGACGGCCGGGTGCGCGTTTCCCACCGCCCCGCTCGCGGCGCGGCTACCGACGTGGTGTGTTCGGGTCGAAGGCGTTTCACGCTGCGACGGTACGATGCGTTTAACGGGACGGCAGCACCTAAACGCGGTACATGAGTTCGACCGACGTCCCCGAGCGCGGGGATGTGGAGGAGGCGTACAAGTGGTCGCTGGATTCGATGTTCTCCGACGACGAGGCGTGGGAGGCCGCGTTCGAGGACGTCCAGGAGCGCATCGCGGAACTCGAACAGTACGAGGGACGGGTGACCGAGTCGGCGGAGACCCTCGAGGCGGTGCTGGAAACCCGCGAGTCGATCATGCGCGAGGTGGCGAACGTCGCCGCCTACGCCCGGATGCGTAGCGACGAGGACACGACGGACCAGCAGTACCAGGCCTACCGGGCCCGGTCGCAGTCGCTGGCGAGCGAGGCGTCCTCGGCGGCGTCGTTCGTCGAGCCCGAACTCCAGGAGTGTACCCGCGAGGAGCTCGAGGAACTGGTCGCCGAGAACCCCGCGCTGGCCGAGTACGAGCACTACTTCGACGACGTCCTGCGGACGAAAGAGCACACCCGCTCGGCGGAGGTCGAGGAGCTACTGGCGGACCTCTCGGAGGTGCTCGGCGGCGGCGGTGACGTCTACCAGCTGCTGACGAACGCCGACATGGAGTTCCCGACCGTCGAGGATCCCGACGGCGGGGAGCGCCGTATCACGATGTCGAACTTCACGTCGCTCCAGAAGGACCGGGACCGGGCGTTCCGACAGCGGGTCCACGAGGCGTTCTACGACGAGTGGGCCGAGTTCCGCAACTCCATCGCGGAGGCCTACGAGAACAGCGTCCGGACGGACGTCAAGCTCGCGCGGATACGCGGGTACGACACGGCACGGGAAGCGAGCCTCGACGGCCCGAACGTCCCCGTCGAGGTGTACGACAACCTCCTTCGAACCGTGCGCGAGAACCTCGACGTCCTCCACCGCCACGCCGAACTCAAGCGCGCTCGTCTGGACGTCGACGAACTGCGGATGTGGGACCTCTACGCGCCGCTCACCGAGAGCGATTCCCCCGACGTCTCCTACGAGGAGGCCAAAGAGCACGTCATAGCGGCGATCGAGCCGCTGGGGGAGGCCTACCAGTCCCGCGCCGCCGAGGGCCTCGAGTCGCGGTGGGTCGACGTCTACGAGACGGCCAACAAGCGCTCCGGTGCGTACTCCGGTGGCACGTACGACTCCCAGCCGTTCATCCTGATGAACCACCAGGACGACATCACCTCGATGTTCACGCTGGCCCACGAGCTCGGCCACTCGATGCACTCCGAGCTCACCAGCGAGCACCAGCCGTACGTCTACTCCCACTACGACATCTTCACGGCGGAGGTGGCCTCGACGGTGAACGAGGCGCTGCTGACCGACCACCTCCTCGAGACCGTCGAGGACGAGGCGTTCTGCCGGCACGTCCTCGACGAGTATCTGGAGCGATTCAGATCTACGCTCTTTCGCCAGACGATGTTCGCCGACTTCGAGCATCGCACCCACGAGCGCGTCGAGGAGGGCGGGGCGCTCACCCCCGACGGGCTCGACGAACTGTACGGCGATCTCAAGCGCGAGTTCTACGAGCCCGCGGTGGTCGACGAGGGGATCACCCGCGAGTGGATGCGCGTCCCGCACTTCTACTACGGGTTCTACGTCTACCAGTACGCGACGGGCATCTCGGCGGCCAACGCCATCGTCGATGCCATCCGGGAGGAGGGCGACCCGGCGGCCGAGCGCTACCTCGAGTTCCTCCGGCTCGGCTCGCGGGAGTACCCCCTGGATCTCCTCCGCAGCGCGGGCGTCGACATGGCTTCGCCCGACCCCGTCGAGGCGGCCGTCGACGCCTACGACGACCTCGTCGGCGAGTTCGAGTCGCTGAGCTGAGGCGGCGGCGAGGGCGACCCCCCGCTACTCGACGCGCTCGGCGAAGCCGAACCGCGGCTTCACGTCCGTCACCGTCACGCGGACCTCCTCGCCCGGTTCGGTCCCGGGAACGAACAGCGTGAACCCCTCGACCTTCGCGATGCCGTCACCCTCGCTCCCGGTGTCTTCGATCTCCACGTCGAGTTCGTCGCCCGCTCGAACGGGGGCGGTGAGCCGGCCCTTCGCCACGAGGTAGAGTTCCGAGGACGAATCCCGCGAGGCCGGCGGGTGGACCGCTCTGACGTACTCGAACTCCCGTTCCATCTCCTCGCGCAGGTCCGCGACGTCGGGCCCCTCGAACACCTTCACCGCGAGGTCGCCGCCCGATCCGAGCAGGTCGAGGGCGACCTCGAACGCCTGTCGGGCGAGGTGGACCGAGCGGGCGTGGTCGAGCGAGTACTCGCCGGTCATGTTCGGCGCCATGTCCGAGAGGACGACGTCCGCGCCGCCCTCGCCGACGATCTCGCGGAGCTCGGCTTTCGTGTCCGCCTCGGTCATGTCCCCGCGGACCGTCCGGACGCCCTCGACCTCGTCGATGCGCTGGAGGTCCACGCCCACGACCGTCCCCGCGTCCTCGGTGAGTTCGCGGGCGACCTGGAGCCAGCCTCCGGGCGCGGCCCCGAGGTCGACGACGGTGTCGCCGCGGGAGATCAGCCCCGCCGTCTCGTCCAGCTGTTTGAGCTTGTACGCCGCCCGGGAGCGGTAGCCCTCCTGTTTCGCCCGGTTGTAGTAGTCGTCCTTCCGTGCCATGGTCAGTTGGTCGAGATAGTCCGCGGGCGTTGATACGCGCTTCGGGACGGAGGTCGGTCGTCACTCGACCAGCCACGAGATCACGGCGCCCCGCTCGTGGACCCCGTGGCGAAGCCCGTCGAAGTGCGAGATCCCGCACACCCCCGCGTCCGCCCCGTACCAGTAGCCGATGTCCCGGACGACCTTCTCGGCGACTTCCTCGGCCGTGTATCGCTCCGGGAGCGCCTCGACCGTCTCCGGGTCGTCCTCCGAGCGGGTGTAGAACAGTCCCAGCAGTCCGTGTGGGCGCTCGAACCCCGATTCCCGGAGCCGTTCCGCGTCGGCCAGTAGCGTGTTCCGGTGGAACGGGCTGAACACGTGCGTGTACGTGGTCGGCTCGGGGTCGCCGTTCGCCCGCCAGTAGCGGATCAGCTTGACCTCGACCGGCGTTCCGCTCGGCAGCACGATGTCGCACCGTCCGGGGCCGTCGGGGTACGGTACCTCCCGTTCGACCGCCCGGTAGCGGTCGTCCGTCTCGCGGAGGTGTTCGAGGAGCAGTTCGACCTGCCGCTCCTCGTTCTCCGACCCGAGGCCGTCGCCGTACTGGCCGGTGGTCTCGGCGTCGACCGCCGGGAGGGCCGTCGCCAGGTCCTCCGTCAACGTCTCGAGGGTGAGCGGTTCGGACACGGGCGTTACACGGGACTGCCGACGGACGGTTCTCTACCGGTCTCGCGGCGGTAGTAGACGTACTCCGTCGTGGTCCGGACGAGGCTCGCGACGAGGACGAGCAGGCCGAGCCCGCCGAACACGAACAGGAGGCCGATGACTCCCGGGCCGGGGGGCGGTTCGTCGGGGAGCGCCGCGAACGCGCCGACGATGCCACCGACTACGAGGACGGCGGCGGCGGCCTCGACGGCACGGACGACCGTGTAGGTCGGACGAGCCGCGAGCCGGGCGGTCGGCGGGTCGTCGGCGCGGGCGACCCGGTAGGTGGCGACCAGCGTCTCGCCGGCGACGACGACGGCGAGCGCGAAACTGGCGACGGGGACGAGGAGGAGCGCGTCGAGCTGCCGACCGGGGACGACCCGGTAGAACCCGAGGAGTCCGAGGACCAGGACGAGGACGACGAGGATGAACTTGGCGGCCTGGAGGGGCTTCTCGACGAGGAACCGGCGGGGCGTTGTCACGCGGGCCGGCGTTGTGACCGGGCCGGCATAAGCTTTCGTCGGACCCGTCGGCCGGTGCCGTGGTCGCCGGGGAGGTGGTCGATGGACGCGCCGTTCGAGGTGCCGATACGGCCTTCGGGCGGCGGGCCGGTTCCGAGCCGAGGTGGGGAAGCGGCGGCGGGCCGGGCACTACGCTTACGTCGGAGTCCAGTCAACGGCCGGACGAGATGGTCGAGCACACCCGGACGCTGGATTTCAAGATCGCCTTCGCGATCGGCCTCGGGACGATGATCGCGGCCGGTATCTTCTCGCTGTCGGGGACGGCGGTCGCGCGGATCGGCTCCAGCGCCGTCGTCGCGTTCGTCATCGCGGCGGTCGTCGCCGGCGTGACCGCCGCCGCCTACTCCGAGTTCGCCTCCGTCTACGCCGAGAACGGCGGCGGTTACCTCTTCTGCTCGCGGACGTTCGAGGAGCGGGACCTGCTCACCTACGCCATCGGGATGTCGCTGTTCCTCGGGTACACCGGGACGACCGCGTTCTACCTGGCGACGATGGACGAGTGGTTCTTCCGGTTCGTCCTCCCCGAACCCCTGCACGTCCTCCCCCACGGGACCACCGGAGTCGTCGCCGCCGTCCTGCTGGGCGTGCTCAACGCCCGCGGGACCGAGGAGTCGGGCACGTTCCAGCTGCTGGTGACCGGCGCGAAGGTCGCGGTCCTGTTCGCGTTCGTCGGCGGCGCGTTCGCCTTCCGCGGGCCGACGACCGCCATCGACACCTTCGCGGCCGGCTTCCAGCCCGAGCCCGTGAACGTCCTCGCGGTCGCGGCGCTGGCGTTCATCACGTTCTTCGGTTTCTCGGCCATCGCCGCCAGCGCCGGCGAGATCATCGAGCCCCGCAGGACGGTCCCACGGGCCATCGCCGCCAGCATCCTCACCGTCACGGTGCTCTACGCGCTGGTCATCGTGGCGATGGTGAACTCCCCGGTGCCCGCGGAGGTGATCGCCGAGGAGGGAGAGACGGCGATGGGTCGGGTCGCAGCCTCCTTCCTCGGGGACGTCGGCCGGAGCCTCATCGTCGCTGGCGCGATCTTCTCGATGGTGTCGGCGTCGAACGCCTCGATACTCGCCGCCTCGAGCATCGGCTCGCTCATGGGCCAGCGCGGGCAGGCCCCCCGGCGGTTCTCGCGGATCCACACCGTCTACCGGACGCCGTTCTGGAGCGTGGCGACCGCGACGGCGCTGATCGTCGCGCTGATCGTCGCGTTCATCGCGCTCTTCCCGGCCGAAGGGGCGGCCCTCGGCGGGCTCAACCTCGGACTGACCGCACTCACGGGCTTTGCGACGCTCAATCTCCTCCTGCCGCTGGCAGTGGTCAACGTCGCGCTCGTCTACTCGCGCCGCCGGTTCCCCGACGTCGAGCGGGGCTTTCGCGTCCCCGGGGTCCCGCTGATACCGGCCGTCGGCGTCCTCGCGAACCTCGCGCTCATCTACAACCTCCCGACCGACGGCGTCCTGACCGGGCTCGTGCTCACGGGCGTCCTCGTGGGGGCGTATCTCCTCTGGGGCGGCGAACCGGAGATCGGGGAGCTGGTCGAACGTGTCGTCACCCCGACCGGACGGGGGGCTGCCGGCGGCCCCGGGGCAGCCCCGGCGGCGGAGGAAAAGGAGGCAGAGGCGGCAGAGACAGCAGAGGCGGCAGAGGAGCAGTACCGGATTCTCGTGCCCGTCGCGCGGCCGGACCGGGCCCCGAGGTACGCCCGCCTCGCGGCCGCCATCGCGTCGACCCACCCCGGGGAGCCGGTCGTACAGGTCCTCAACGTCACCGAACTGCCCGACCAGACGCCCAACGAACTCGTCACGGACACGGCGCGCGAGCGTGCCGAACGCATCGAGGTCCTCCTCGACGACGACGCCATCGACGTCGAGTACACGGTCGAGGGCCACCTCTGTCGCGACGTCGCGTTCGATATCCTCCGGACCGCCCGCGAGGACGGGGCGGACCTCCTCCTCATGGGGTATCCCGAGGAGCGTCCCGGGATCACCGAGCGGATCGAGTACGAGGCGCCCTGTGACGTGGTCTACGCCGGCCGCAACGCGACCGCCGACGCGCTCGCGACGCTCGACATCGGTGCCGGCGGGGGCCCCCACCAGCAGGCGCTCCTCGAGTTGGCGAACGGACTGGGTCGCGAGGGCGCGTCGGTCCACCTCGTCAACGTCACGCCGGCGGGCGGGGGCGGCACCGGCGAGGACCCCGACGAGACGCTGTCGGAGCTCGGAGACGTCGAGTCGGTGCAGGTCCACAACGTCCGGGCCGACTCGGTCGCCGAGGGGCTGGTCTCGACCGCCGCCGAGAACGGCGGCACCCTCCTCGTCGGGGCCTCGCGGGACCGGCGGCTCCGGCGGTGGGTGTTCGGGAGCACGCCGGACCGCGTGATCGAGCGCGCCGACCGGGCCGACGTCCCGGTCCTGATCTACGCGAGCACGCAGAGCGTCCCCGGACGCATCGAGGACTACCTGTTCCCCGTCTACCGCTACCTCCGGCGGAAGCTCCGGCGCTCGCACGGCTCCCGCGGCGACGGAGCCCGACCCGCAGACTGACGACCCCTCGCCGCCGGTTCCGGTCGACCCCGTCGCTTCCGGCCCCGTTCCTGCCCGGTCGGCCCCTCGGCGAGCCGTCTCGCAGTGCCCGGCGTTACAGCGTCGTCGCGGCGTCCAGCGAGATGCGGATGGCCCGCTCGACGTTGTCCCGGGCCTTCTCCGGCAGCTCCTCGTCGTCGGTCTCGCCCTTCTGTGTCCCCTCGACGAGGTTGCCGTCGACGGTGCAGATGGCGCCCGCACGGAGGCCCTTCCGACGGGCGAGTGTGAAGATGGCGGCGGCCTCCATCTCGACCGAGAGCAGCCCCGCGGCCTCCCAGTCCTGGACGTACGCGTCGGTCTCGGCGTAGAACGCGTCGTCGCTGGCGATCGCACCCACGTGGACGTCCTCGTCGTAGCTCGCGGCTTCGCCGCTCGCTCTTTCCGCGGAGCGCCGCTCCGCGTCGGCCTCTGCGGCGTCGACGAGCGCCGAGAGCACGTCGTAATCGGGGACCGCGGGGTAGGTGTCCTCCTCGTACCGCTTTGTCGTCCCCTCGTCCTTGGCGGCGCCGGTGGCGACGACCATGTCGCCGATCTCGATGCCCTCCTGGAGCGCACCCGTCGTGCCCACGCGGACGAACGTCTCGACGCCGACGTTCGAGAGCTCCTCGACGGCGATGGCCGCGGAGGGACAGCCGATACCGGTGGAACAGAGGGTGAGTTCGCGCCCGTCGTAGGTAGCGTTGACGACGCGGTACTCGCGGTTCTCGGCGACGAGCTCGGACTCGTCACAGATCGCGGCGATGCGGTCGACCCGGCCGGGGTCGCCCGGCACGAGCGCGAGGTCGGCCACGTCGCCCG
>JBEPXB010000088.1:0-7875 GCA_041642135.1 Halobacteriales archaeon
TTACACGTCGTCCATGGACGAGCCCCCTACCCTCCCGCCGCTGGCCGTCGACATCGACGGGACGCTCACCGACGACGAGCGGCGGCTCGACCACCGGGTCCTGCCGCTGCTCCGGGAGTGGGCCGAGAGCGCTCCGGTGGTCGTGGCGACGGGGAAGGCGCTCCCGTACCCGGTCGCGCTCTGTGAGTTCGTCGGCGTCCCCACCACGGTGGTCGCGGAGAACGGCGGGGCGGCATACGTGGCCCGGACCGACGAACTGCGGTACACGGGCGACCGCGAGGCGGCCGACGCGGTCGCCGAGGAGTACCGGGCCGCGGGGCACTCGCTCGGGTGGGGCGGGATCGACCTCGCGAACCGGTGGCGCGAGACGGAGCTGGCCGTCTCGCGCGACCAGCCCCTCGAACCACTGCGGGAGGCCGCCACCCACCACGGCCTCGAGGTGGTCGACACCGGGTTCGCCTACCACGTCAAGTCCCCCGACGTGGACAAGGGGAAGGGGCTCGCGGCGGTGGCCGAGTCGCTCGGGATCGAGGTCGGGTCGTTCGCGGCTGTCGGCGACTCGGCGAACGACGTCGCGATCTTCGAACGAGCGGACGTTTCCTACGCGGTGGCGAACGCGGACTCGTCGGCTCGCGCCGTCGCCGACCACGTCACCGAGGGGTCGTACGGCGACGGGTTCATCGAGGCCGTCGAGCGGATACGGGCCGGTGTGGACTGAGCGGTGTTTCGAGACCGGTGGGACGGAACGAGGGGCCGTGAGGAGGCAAAGAATTACGCACGACCGTATCAGTCCCACCCTACCGTCCCGGAGAGTGACGCAGGCTCGAAACCCAAACGGTCAGGATCTACCGCTCACCCCTCGGCCACCAGATCCTAACCCGCCCGTTTTTGCCGTCCCGTCCCCGAGGTGCGGGTATGACCGACGTCTCAGAGAGCGGGTTCAAGGAGGTGACCCGCGTGGACGACGCCCTGGCGCGGTTGCGCGAGGTGGTCTCGCCACACGGGCGCACTGACCGCGTCCCGTTGCGGGTCGCGGAGGGGCGGGCACTCGCAGAACCGGTGAGCGCGGTGCGGGACGTCCCGCACTACGCCCGGGCGGCGATGGACGGCTGGGCAGTGAGAGCGGAGGACACGTTCGGCGCGGGCGACCGCTCGCCCGCCGTGCTCCGCGAGACCGACGGCGAGGGACCCGTCGGACCGGATCAGGCAGCGAGAGTCCACACCGGGAGCGAACTCCCGGACGGCGCCGACGCCGTCGTGATGATCGAACACACGGACAGGTTCGGGGAGGAGGTGGAGGTGTTCGACGCCGTCGCCGGCGGGGAGAACGTCGCCCCGCCCGGCGAGGACGTCGCCGCGGACCAGCCGCTGTACGAGGCCGGCCACCGGCTGCGGCCCTCGGACCTGGGCCTGCTCAAGGCGACCGGCGTCCACGAGGTCGAGGTGTACGAGCGGCCCACTGCGGGGGTGATCCCGACCGGCGAGGAACTCGTCCAGGGCGACCCCGAACCGGGCGAGGTGGTCGAGACCAACGGGCTGACCGTCTCGCGGTACGTCGAGCGCTGGGGCGGCGCCGCGACGTACCGGAACGTCGTCACCGACGACGAGTCGGCGCTCCGGGCGGCCATCGAGCGCGACCTGACGAAGGACGTCGTCGTCACGACGGGGGGGTCGTCGGTCGGCGAGCGGGACCTCATCCCGGACGTGGTCTCGGAGATGGGCGAGGTCCTCGTCCACGGCGTCGCGCTCAAGCCGGGCCACCCGGCCGCACTCGGCGTCGTCGAGGACACGCCCGTGCTGATGCTTCCCGGCTATCCGGTCGCGTGTATCGTCAACGCCGTCCAGTTCCTCCGGCCGGCGCTGAAGTGGGCCGGTGGTTACCCACTCCCCGACCACCCGACTGTGGAGGCCCAGCTGTCGCGGAAGATCGCCAGCGAGCCCGGCGTCCGGACGTTCGCGCGGGTTTCCCTCGAAACCGAGGACGGCGAGCGGGTCGCCACGCCGACGCGGGCCTCGGGGTCGGGCGTGCTCTCGTCGGTCGCGCTCGCCGACGGCTGGGTGGTCGTCCCAGAGGGGACCGAAGGGTACGACGAGGGAGCGACCGTCGACGTGGAGGACTGGGAGTACTATGCCTGACCGCAAGCAGTTCCGCGAGCTCGCACCGCCGGAGGAGGCCCACGAGGCCATCGCATCGCTCGACCTCGACCCCGGAGCCGAGACGGTCCCGCTCTCGGAGGCCCGGGGTCGCGTCCTCGCCGAACGGATCGACGCCGAACTCGACGTGCCGGGGTTCGACCGCGCGAGCGTCGACGGCTACGCCCTCCACGCGAAGGACACGTTCGGCGCCGACGAGGCCGACCCCGCACGGCTCGAACTGGCAGGCGTGGTCCACGCCGGCGAGCGACCCGACGTGACGGTCGAACCGGGCACCTGCGCGGAGATATCGACCGGCGCGGTCGTCCCGCCCGGCGCGGACGCCGTGGTGATGGTCGAACGAACGGACCGCGTCTCGCGGAGCGAGACGGACAGCGCGAATAGCGCGGAGCGAAGCTCCGCGGGCCGTTCGAGCGGGCAAAGCCCGCGAGAAGACGGGGAACCCGTGAGCGACCGCGATGAGGGCGACGTCCTCGTCCGCACGTCGCTCGCACCGGGCGACCGCATCATGTTCGCCGGCGCGGACGTCGCGGCCGGCGAGCGCGCGCTCGGACCCGGGACCGAACTCACGGCCCGCGAGGTCGGTCTCCTGTCGGCGCTCGGGGTGAGCGAGGTGCCCGTTCGGCGGCGGCCGAAAGTGGGCATCATCTCGACCGGCGACGAGCTCGTCCGGCCGGGCGAGGACCTCGACAGCGAGGCCGGGCAGATCTACGACGTGAACAGCTACACCGTCGCGACGGGCGTCGAGGAGGCCGGCGGCGTCGCGAAGCTCTACCCCCACGCCGGCGACGACTACGACGAGATGGAGCGGATACTCACCGAGGCCGCCGCCGAGTGTGACCTCGTGCTCTCCTCCGGATCGACCTCCGCGTCGGCCGTGGACGTCATCTACCGGGTCATCGAGGACTCGGGGGAACTCCTGTTGCACGGGGTGGCGGTCAAGCCGGGAAAGCCGATGCTGGTCGGGACGATCGCGGACTCGGCGTACGTCGGCCTCCCCGGGTATCCGGTGTCGGCGCTCACCATCTTCCGGACGTTCGTCGCGCCCGCCATCCGCCGGGCGGCGGGCCTCCCGGAACCCCGGACGGCGACCGTCGAGGGCCGGATGGCCGTCGAGGAGCGCTACGCCGAGGGGCGGCTCCGGCTGATGCCCGTGGGTCTGCTGGAGGACGAGGACGGCGAGACGCTCGTCTACCCCGTCGACAAGGGATCAGGCGCGACCACGTCGCTCGTCGAGGCCGACGGCGTGGTCGAGGTCCACCCCGACACGGAGTATCTGGAGGCGGGCGAGTCCGTCGAGGTACGGCTGTTCTCCCCCGACGTTCGGGCGCCGACGGTGTTCGGCGTCGGCGAGGACGACCCCGCGCTCTCGCGGCTGCTCGACCGCCTCGACCGGCCACGCTACCTCGCGCTCGGCTCGCGGGAGGGGCTCCGGCGGCTCCGCAACGGCGTCCCCGACGTCGCGGTCACCTCCGCGTCAGGAGAGGTGGGCTTCGACGCCGAGAAACTGGGTGCCTGGACCCGCGAGTGGGGGCTGGTCGTCCCGGCCGGGAACCCCGAAGGGATCGAGGGGCTCGGCGACCTCGCCGACCGGGACCTGCGCTTTATCAACCGCACATCGAACTCCGGGCTCCGGACGACCCTCGGGAACGCGGTCGCAGACCTCGCCGCGGAGCGCGGCGTCGAGCGCCACGACCTCGTGGAAGCCATCGACGGTTTCGACGCGGGCGTCCGCGCCCACGAGTCGCCCGCGCGGCGGGTGCTGGCGGGGAAGGCCGACGCGGGGCTCGGGTTGCGGGCCACCGCGGAGGCGCTCGGCATGGGGTTCGTCCCGCTCGGCGAGGAGACCGTTCGGATGCTCGGGAACCCGGAACGGACGGGTAAATCCGGCGTAGAAGCGCTCCGGAACGTCCTCGCCGATGGAGACGACGTGTTCGACTCGCTGGCGGGCTACGGACGGTAGTTTGCACCTCGCGGGGGCTGCAGCGGATCGACTATGTGGACGTACCGTCTACGGAACCGATAGGACGATGACGTGCGGCCCCTCCGAAGAGGCCCCGGGGACGCCCGAGATGGATCCCGACGCGTACCTCGCGCGCATCGGCCTTCGCCCCGAACGGATCCAGCGGGCCGACCGCGAGGCACTCGAACGCCTCCAGCGCGCACACGTGACGACGGTCCCGTTCGAGACGCTGTCGATCACCGGTGACCCGTTCGGCGACCGCGACGGCGAGGGCGTGGACCTCCCGCTCCCCACCCTCTATGAGAAGGTCGTCGAACGGGAGCGGGGTGGGTTCTGTTTCGAACTCAACGGGTTGTTCGGGTGGCTGCTCGACGAACTCGGCTTCGAGGTGACGCGCGCCGCCGGCCGCGTCGTGAGTTCCATCGAGCTCCCGGCGAACCACCACCCGCTGCTCGTCACGCTCGACCGCGAGTACCTGGTCGACGTGGGGACGGGCGCCCCGATGGTGCGGCAGCCGGTGCCGCTCGGCGGGCGTGCGGGACCGGACGGGGCCGGTATCCAGTGGCAGGTCGGGGAGAGCGGCCGCCCGGACGTCGAACGCCTCCTCCAGTACCGCGGACCGGACGGGGAGTGGGAGGACCGGTACGTGTTCGACACCGTGCCACGGGACCTCGGGTACTTCCGGGCGACCTGTGACTACCTCCAGCGGGCTCCCGAGTCCGGCTTCACTGGCGACCCTGTCGTCGTGATGTCGAGCGAAGATGGCTTCGTGAAATTAACGCCCGAAGTCTTCACGCGTACCCGCGGCGACGGGACCGAGGAACGCCCCGTCGTCGCGGCCGAGTACCACCGACTCCTCGGGGACGAGTTCGACATCGACTATCCCGATACGTGAGCCGGCCGGGAGGTCCCCGTGCCGGGTCAGCTCTCGTCCCCATCGCCGTCCGCTAGTGCCTCCACGACCGCCCGGAACACGGGGAGCGCGCGCTTGGCCGCGACGCCGTCCTCGAGGAAGACGACAGTCCGTGGGGGATGGACGGCCTTCGGTCGCGTCCTGAGCCCGGCCTTCCGTCCCGCGTCGGCCGCGGCGTCGGGTGTCTCGCGGAACTCCACCCGGGAACGGTCGTCGTGGACGTAGACGTCGGCAACGCGACGCGCTCCCGGGCCGACATGCGCGTCGACGCCGAACGCGAACTCGCCGTGTGCGCTCCCCTCGACGTCACGGACGTCCACGACCGAGAGCCATCCGAGCGGACCGCGTTCGCGGCCGCGCACCTCGCTCGCCAGTAGCTGTGCGATCCGCCGCCCGTCGGTGATCCGGTCCTCGACCATCGGTATCAGCCCTCACTCCGGTCCGCGAGGTCGGCGAGCGCCCGCTCGGCGAGTTCGTCCACGTCGAGCCCCCGTCGCCGGGCGTAGAGCACCCCCGCGGCCTCGACGGTCACCTCGAGGTCGGCCTGGAGGCGGTTCACTCCGGCGACGGCCTCCTGCTTCTCGAGGCCGGCGTCGGCGAGCGCCTCGAGGAGCCGTTCGAACGTCGAGCGCCGCTGGACGACTGACTCGTCGGGGACGAACCCCTCGGGGATCGACACCTCCCGCGGGTCGAAGGTGGGGACGAGCGAGTCGGCGTCGCCGCGCTCGACCAGCCCCTCCGAGAGGGCGACGTCGACGACGCGGCGCGCCTGCTCGGGCGTGAACCACTTGCGCTTCATCGAGAGGTCGAGGATGAAGTCGCTCTCGGTGACCCGGTCGCGACCCTCCCGGCGGAAGGGCGCGGCGACGACCACCCGGAGACTCATACCCCCTGCAGTACCGGACGGGACAAGTATCGGTCGGTCGTCGGCGACGCCCCCGCGTGCGCCGCGGTCGCCCGGTGTCGCTCGACTATCCGACGACGACCGTCCCGGTCATCCCCGAACTCTCGTGGGGCACACAGAAGTACCCGTACTCCCCCTCGATCTCGAAGGTGTGCTCGTAGCTCTCGTCGGCGTCGAGCAGCCCACCCCGGACGTCGTTTCTCGCGCCCCGCTCGGTCTCGAACCCGCCGCTGGCGAAGTAGCCCGCGCGCTCCGGTATCCGGCCCTCGTAGGCGGTCACCGTGTGGCCGACGTCGCTGTCGTTCACCCAGCGGACGGTCGTCCCCGGAGCGACCTGCACCCGCTCGGGCGAGAAGACGAACCCCTCTGCCATCGAGACGCGCCGGCTCGAACCCGAACCGGACCCGAGACAGCCGGCGGTGCCCGCGAGGAGGAGCGCTGATCCCCCCGAACGGAGGAGGCGTCGACGGTGCATGGAGTCGAGAGAACGGGTGGCGATTAAAGTGCCACGAAGAGGTCGGTCACGTACATCACGACGACCCCGACGAGGAACGTCACGAGGTTGAGCGCCGTCCCGACGCGGCCCTGCCGGCCGACCAGGCCGCGCAGTTCGAAGACGACCTGGAGGATGGCCCCGACGCCGACCGCGAGGAAGAGCGCGCCGAGCGTCGGCGAGAACGCCAGGCTCCCGATCCACCCGCCGAGGATGACGGGGGCGCCGGCGATGGCGCCGAGCGCGACGAAGTGGCCCAGCGCGGGCCGCGACCCGCGTGCGACGGGCGCGACGACGGCCGGCCCCTCGGTGACGTTGTGGAGCATGAACCCGAGGACGAGGAACGCGCCGAGCGAGACGCGCCCGAGCGCGAACGAGCTCCCGATGGCGAGCCCCTCGGCGAGGTTGTGCAGGCCGATCCCCACGGCGACGAGGTAGGCGACCCAGAGGCCGCTGCTGGCCCGCGAGTCGCCGGCCTCGACACGGCCCTGTCGCCACGCGCTGATCGACTGGACGAGCAGGAGCGACCCCACGACCCCGAGGACGACGAGGACGAGCCCGTCGAACGCCCCCGGTATCGACTCGGTCAGTTCGACGGCCTCGATGCCGGCGTCGAGCGCGAGGAACACCAGTATCCCCGCGGAGAACGCGAGCACGGCGTGGAGCGCCCGGTCGCTCATCGACTGCAGGAACGGGAACCAGAGCATCCCCAGCACGACGGGGATGACGCCGACGAACACGCCCACGACGGCGAGCGTCAGGAGCACGCTACCGGTGAGCCCGGGCGAGACCGACGGCGCGACGATGGTGTGGTGGACGGTCGCGCCGTCGGAGAGGATCAGCGCCGTCTCGACGTCCCAGCCGGGCTGCCAGTGGTACGGGATCACGACGCGGGCGGTCTCGAGCGGCGCGAGCGTGGCGTCGCCGCCCGACCCCTCGACGGTGAAGTCCCAGTAGGCCTCGCCGACGAGCACCTGCGAAATCGTCACCTCCCCGGGGCCGTTGTTGGTGACGTGCAGGATTATCGTCTCGTCGTTCGGCAGGCTCGCATACGAGACTGTCACGTCGGGGAGCGGCTCGCCGCTGGATTCCAGGGCGGCGAACGGGTTCGCGAGGAAGAACGCCGCCAGCACGACGACGAGCAGCAGGATCGGGAGGATCGCGGCCACCCACCTGGGGAGGCCGAGCGGTCGCTCGCGGGCGACGACGGCCCCGCCGTCGCTGGCGGCCGGTTCGTCCCGCTCCGTCCCCCCGTCGGTCGATGTCGTTTCCGTCCGGTTCGTCTCCGTCCCGTCGTCGCTCTGTCGGTCGCGCATCTCAGACCACCTCGAAGAAGCTCATCCAGCCCAGTTCGGCGAACTCCGACTGGTGGGCGTGGAACATGTACAGCCCCGGCTCGTGGGTCGAGTAGTCGAGTTCGATGACCCCGCGCTGGGCCTGACACTGCA
>JBEPXB010000089.1:0-7874 GCA_041642135.1 Halobacteriales archaeon
ACCACAGCTGGGTCGACACAGCTCGGGCGGTCGCTTCCGCGAACAAGTCCTAAAGGGGGTTCCGACCGTCGACAACTGATACGGTCGTGCGTACCGATGTGCCGGCGGTCACCCGGACGGGGGCGGGTAGCGCCGGTAAAAGACTACGCACGACCGTATGAACCGGTCGCCGTAACTTCGCGCCGTGTATGCAGTCCGACTCTCGAAACCTATCTTCCTTCGAAGAGTTAAATCGGCTCGTACTACTCGTTCGCCTCGGCGGGGACGACGTCGACGCTCGCCACCCAGTCCTCGTCGAGACGCATGACCACGACGCCCTTCGTGTTCCGGCCCACCTCGGATACCTCCGAGACGTCCGTCCGCATGATCTGCCCGGACTCGCTCATGATGATGAGCCCATCGCCCTCGTCGACGGCGTTGATCGCACAGACCTCGCCGTTGCGCTCGTCGGTCTTGATGTCGATGAGCCCCTTTCCGTAGCGGGACTGCTTGCGGTACTTCTCGAGGGGCGTGCGCTTCCCGTAGCCGTTGCGCGTCACCGTGAGCAGGTCCCGGTCGTCCGTCGCGTGGGTCGCGACGAGCCCCGCCACCTCGTCGCCGTGCTGGAGTTTGATGCCGTTGACTCCCCGTGCCGAGCGGCCCATCGCCCGGGCCTCCGCCTCGTCGAACCGTATCGTCATCCCCTGCCGGGTGCCGATGACGACGTCCATCGACCCGTCGGTCAGTTCGACGTCGACGAGCGCGTCGCCCTCCTCCAGCCTGACCGCACGGATACCCCCCGAGTGGATGTTCTCGAACGCATCGACCGCGGTGCGCTTTACGTAGCCGTTCCGCGTGGCCATCGCCAGGTAGTGGTCGCCCTCGATCTCGGCGCAGTTGACGACCGCCGTGATCTCCTCGCCGTCGTCGAGATCGAGGACGTTCACCGCCGACGTTCCACGCGCCGTGCGCCCCATCTCCGGGATCTCGTAGACCTTCAGCCGGTAGACCTGTCCGGCGTCGGTGAAACAGAGCAGGTAGTCGTGGCTGTTCGCCTGGAACGCCGTCGAGACCCGGTCGCCCTCCTTCGGCCGGACGCCGATGATCCCCTTGCCGCCCCGGTGCTGGGTCTCGAACTGCGAGAGCGCCATGCGTTTTACGTAGTCGTCCTCCGTGACGACCACGACGACGTCCTCCTCCGGGATGAGGTCCTCGCGGGTGACCGAGCCGTGGTCCTCGACGATACTGGTACGGCGGTCGTCGCCGTACCGGTCCCTGATCTCCCGGAGCTCCTCCTTGATGACGGCGTCGAGCCGCTCGTCGCTCGCGAGGATCGCCTCCAGCCGCTCGATCTCCTCCCCGACCGCCGCGTACTCGTCCTCGACCTCCGCGGCCTCCATCGAGGTGAGCGAACCCAGCTGCATCCGGACGATGTGTTCGGACTGGGTCCCGGAGAGGTCGAACCGCTCTTCGAGGCCGGCCTTCGCGGCGTCGCGGTCCTCGCTCTCCCGGATGAGGTCGACCACCTCGTCGACGTTTTCCAATGCACGCAGTCGCCCCTCGAGGATGTGCGCGCGGTCCTCGGCCTCCCCGAGTTCGAACTCGGTGCGCCGGCGGACCACCTCTCGCCGGTGGTCGACGTACTCCGAGAGCAGCTCCTTGAGGTCGAGCACCTTCGGCTGGCCGTCGACCAGCGCGAGCGAGATGACCGAGAACGTCGTCTCGAGGTGGCGCTCGAGGAGCTGGTTCCGGACGACGTCGGCGTTCGCACCCCGCTTCAGGTCGATGACGACCCGGACGCCCTCGCGGTCGGACTCGTCGCGGATGTCCGAGATCCCCTCGATCCGCCCGTCGTTGACGTCGTCGGCGATGCGCTCGATGCGCCGGGCCTTGTTCTCCTGGTAGGGGAGTTCGTGGACGACGATCCGATCCCGTCCGGAGTCGCGCTCCTCGACGTCGAACTCCGCACGCACCCGTATCTTCCCCCGGCCGGACGTGTAGGCGTCGTAGATGCCCTCGCGGCCGACGATCTGCGCGCCCGTCGGGAAGTCCGGCCCCTTCACCGGTCCCTCGCCGTCCGGGCCGTCGATGAGGTCCCGGACCGTGCAGTCGGGCTCGTCGATGACCCGGATCGCGGCGTCGACCACCTCGTTCAGGTTGTGCGGCGGGATGTTCGTGGACATCCCGACGGCGATACCCGAGGCGCCATTCAAAAGGAGGTTCGGGACCGCCGCCGGCAGGACGGCGGGTTCGGTCAGCCGGTCGTCGTAGTTGGACTCGAAGTCGACGGTGTCCTTTCCGATGTCCGCCAGCAGCTCCTCGGCGATGGGTGCCATCCGCGCCTCCGTGTAGCGCATCGCGGCGGGCGGGTCGCCGTCGACGCTCCCGAAGTTCCCCTGGCCGTCGACGAGCGGGTAGCGCAGCGAGAAGTCCTGTGCCATCCGCGCGAGGGCGTCGTAGATGGCCGAGTCCCCGTGCGGGTGGTAGTTACCCATCGTCTCGCCGACGATCGAGGAGGACTTGCGGTGGCCGCTGTTCGAGGTGACCCCCATCTCGTGCATCGCGTACAGGATGCGCCGCTGGACGGGCTTCAGGCCGTCCCGAGCGTCGGGCAGCGCACGACCCACGATGACCGACATCGCGTAGTCGATGTACGACTGCTCCATCTCGTCCTCGATGCGGACGGTCTCGACGCGCTGTGCCTCTGCACCGGGGTTCGGCGTCTCTGAACTCATGGGTACGTGTGCTGTCGGCTGGCCGTGGTCGCGACGGGCGGGCTCGCTCCGACCATCGTCAGATATCCACCCACTCGGCGTCCTCGGAGTGCTCCTTGATGAACTGCTTCCGGGGGCCGACGGCGTCGCCCATCAGCACGGAGAACATCCGGTCGGCCTGGGCGGCGTCCTCGATGGTCATCCGCTTCAGGATCCGTCGCTCGGGGTTCATCGTCGTCTCCCAGAGCTGTTCGGGGTTCATCTCCCCGAGCCCCTTGAACCGCTGGACCTGGTCGGGCGAGCCGCCACAGACCTCCTCGACGATGCGCTCTCGCTCCTCCTCGGTCATCGCGTCGTAGGTCTCCCCGCCGTAACGGATCCGATACAGTGGTGGCTGGGCGGCGTAGATGTACCCCTCCTCGACCAGCTGGGGCATGTGCCGGTAGATGAACGTCAGGAGGAGCGTCCGGATGTGCGCCCCGTCGACGTCCGCGTCGGTCATCATGATGACCTTCTCGTAGCGGGCCTCCGAGAGGTCGAACTCCTCGCCGATGCCGGTGCCGATGGCGGTGATGAGGTTGCGGATCTGCTCGTTCTCGAGGATCCGGTCGAGCCGGTGTTTCTCGACGTTGAGTATCTTCCCGCGGAGCGGGAGCACCGCCTGGAACTCGGGGTCGCGGCCCTGTTTCGCGCTCCCGCCGGCGGAGTCGCCCTCCACGACGAACAGTTCGGCCTCGGCGGGATCGCGGGTCCGACAGTCCGCGAGCTTGCCGGGCAGGGAGGTCGACTCGAGCGCGGACTTCCGTCGCGTGAGTTCCTCGGCCTTCTTCGCGGCCATCCGGGCCTTCGCGGCCTCGACGGCCTTCGCGACCAGCGCCTCCGCGGTGGAGGGGTTCTCCTCCAGGTACGTCGAGAGGTGCTCGTGGACCGCGGACTCGACCATCCCCCGCACCTCGCTGTTGCCGAGTTTCGTCTTCGTCTGGCCCTCGAACTGCGGGTCGGGATGCTTGATCGAGAGGACCGCCGTCAGCCCCTCCCGGATGTCCTCGCCCTTCAGCGTGCCGTCGATGTCCCGCAGCAGGCCGTGGGACGTGGCGTAGTCGTTGACGACCCGGGTGAGCGCGGTCTTGAACCCGGTCATGTGAGTGCCACCTTCACGGGTGTTGATGTTGTTCGCGAACGCGTGGATCGAGCCCTGGACACCCTGCGTGGCCTGCATCGCCACCTCGACCTGGACGACGCCGGCGTCGCCCTCCTCGGTCTCGACGGCCTGTTCGTCGTCGAAGTAGACCACGTCGTCGTGGAGGGTGGTCCGCGTCTCGTTGAGGTAGCGGACGAACTCGCGGATGCCGCCGTCGAAGGAGAACTCGTTCGACTCGCCGGTCCGCTCGTCCTCGATCCGGATCGTCACTCCGGGGTTGAGGAAGGCGAGCTCCCGGAGCCGCGATTCGAGGGTAGAGTAGGCGAACTCGACGGTCTCGAAGATCTCCGTGTTCGGCCAGAAGCGGATGTTCGTCCCCGTCTCCTCGTCCGGTTCCATCTCCCGCACTCGTTCGAGTCCTTCGGGCTCGCCGTGGTCGAACCGCTCGTGCCAGACGGCGCCGTCGCGCTTGATCTCGACCTCGAGCCAGTGGCTCAGCGCGTTGACGACGCTCACCCCCACCCCGTGGAGGCCGCCGGAGACCTGGTAGGACTTGTTGTCGAACTTCCCCCCCGCGTGGAGGACGGTCATGATGACCTCCAGGGCGGGGACGTTCGCCTCCGCGTGGATGTCGACCGGGATGCCGCGGCCGTCGTCCGCCACGCTCACCGAGTCGTCCTCGTGGATGATCACCTCGATGGTGTCACAGTGGCCCGCGAGGGCCTCGTCGATGGCGTTGTCGACGACCTCGTAGACGAGATGGTGGAGACCCCGGGCGTCGGTGGACCCGATGTACATCGCCGGGCGCTTCCGGACCGCCTCGAGCCCTTCGAGGGTCCGGATCGAACCGGCATTGTAATCACTCTCCTGAGACATCTGATTCTACCGGGTCTATGCCGGGATCGTACTTAAACTCCCCGCACGCGCACGCGTAGAATTGTCATTAACCTCGAAGGTCGATCGGTGGTTCGAACGGCCGTGACGTAGGGTGGATCGCGTGTCGTGTGGGCCCGTAGGTGACAGTTACGATAGACAGGTCCCGAACCGTCCCTCCGGCGGACCGGATCCGGGTCAATCGGCGAGCGCCGCGGCGAGCAGCTCTACGGGGTGTGGCGGCGTCTCGCTCCGGGCGTCGCGCTCGCCGAGCTGTGACCGGCAGGACGCACCCGGCGCGGTCACCCGTTCGGCGGGGCTCTCGTCGACCTTCCCGAACAGGATGCTCCCGATGGCCTTCGAGAGGTCGTAGTGCTCGGCTTCGTAGCCGAAGCTCCCGGCCATCCCACAGCAGGTCGTGTCGAGTGGGTCCACCTCGTAGCCCGCCCGCCGGAGCACCCCGACCGCGTGGTGGTCCTTGTTCGTCGCCTTCTGGTTGCAGTGGCCGTGGTACGCGAGCGACTCGCCGGGGTCGACGAACGCGATCGCCTCGTCGAGCCGGTGGACGTCGAGGTACTCGCAGACGCCGTAGGCGGCCGCGCTCACCGCCTCGACCTCCGGACCCGAGAGCAGGTCGCGGTACTCGTCCTGGAACATCACCGCGTCGGACGGCTCGACGAAGACGACCGACCAGCCGTCCTCGACCCGCGGGGCGAGCGTCTCGACGTTCTGCCGGGCGCGGTCGGCCGCCATCCCGAGGAACCCCTTCGAGTAGGCCGGTCGGCCGCTCGGGGCGGTCCCCTCCGGGACGGCGACGTGGACGCCCGCTGCCTCGAGCACGTCCACCGCTGCTTTCCCCGCCTCCGGGAGATTGTAGTTCGTGTACGTGTCGGGGAACAGGAGCACCCTCCGGTCGGCCTCGGCGTAGCTCACGCCGGGCTCGCGGGCCTCGAACCAGTCGGTGAACGTCTCGCGGCGGAACTCCGGGAGTTCGCGCTCGGCGGCGATCCCGAGGACCCGCTCCATCGCGGCCCGTGCGCCCGGGACCTCCGACGCCCAGTTCGAGACGGGGGCGAGCGCCGAGCCCAGCGCGGAGAGCCGGTCGATGTCGGCGAAGACGCGCTCTCTGAGCCCGCTCCCCTCCCGCTCGTGGTGCTGGTGTTTCACCTCCGCCTTCAGCTTCGCCAGGTCCACGCCGGTGGGACAGTCGCTCTTGCAGCCCTTGCAGCCCACACAGAGGTCGAGCACCTCCTCCTGGAACCGCTCGCTGTGGATCTCCTCCTCGGGGAGTTCACCGGAGATGGCCGCCCGGAGCATGTTCGCCCGGCCGCGGGTCGTCTGGATCTCCTCCTTCGAGGCGCGGTAGGTCGGACACATCACGTCCGTGTGGGTGGTCCGGCAGGTGCCACAGCCGTTGCAGAGCTCGACGAGGTGGGAGAAGCCGCCCTCCTCGGAGAAATCCATCCTCGTCTGTGGCTCGAGGGACTGGTAGTCCGCGCCGTACCGGAGGTTCTCGCGCATGTCCGCGCCGACGCCGCGGTCCGAATCGGGCCCGACGTCTTCGGGTCCGTCCCGGTAGACGACGTTGCCCGGGTGCATCAGCCAGTCCGGGTCGAACGCCGTCTTGATCTGCTTGAACGCTCGCCAGAGTTCGGGGCCGTACATCTTCGGGTTGAACTCCGTCCGGGCCATCCCGTCGCCGTGCTCACCCGAGAACGCCCCGTGGTGCTCGAGTACCAGATCCGTCACGTCGTCGGTGATCGAGTGCATCGTCTGGATGCCATCCTCCTGCTTGAGATTCAGGATGGGTCGGATGTGGAGCGTCCCCGAGCCCGCGTGGGCGAAGTACGCCGCCGAGGTGCCGTGGGCCTCCAGGACGTCCTCGAACTCCTGGACGTACTCCGCGAGCTCTTCGGGGGGTACCGTCGCGTCCTCGATGAACGGGTAGGGCTTGGGGTCGCCCTCGAGGCTCATGAGGAGTGGAATGGCGGCCTTGCGGAGCTTCCAGAGGTCGGCCTGTGCCTCCGGCGTGTACGCCTCGATGACGTCGAACGCCTCGCCTGCGAGGAAGTGCTCGTTCGTCGCCGCGACGGCGGCCTCGAAGTCGTCGTGGAGCTCCGAGTCCCACTCGAGCATCAGCGCCGCGGCCGTTCCCTCCGGGATGGGTTCTGCGTACTGGGCGAACTCGGTCGACTCGCTCGCCAGGCGGAACACCTCGTCGTCCATCAGTTCGACGGCGCTCACGTCGAACTCGAGCGCCTCGGGGACCGCACGCATCGCCGAGACGAGGTCCGAAAAGCAGTAGAGCGCCAGCGCCGTCTCCTCCGGGACGGTGACGAGCGAGACGGTCGCCTCCACGATGACCCCGAGGGTTCCCTCGCTCCCGACGAGCAGTTTCGAGAGGTTGATGACCTCCTCGCCGTTCTCGTTCTCGTAGATCACCCGGTCCATGTTGTAGCCGCTCACCCGCCGCTTGAGCTCCGGGTAGCGTTCCTCGATCTCCGCCTCGTGCTCCTCGACGAGCGCCCGAACGGTTCGATATATCTCCGCCTCGCGGTCCTCCTTCCCGACTATCTCCTCGTACTCGGGGGAGTCGAGGACGACCTCGCGGGCGTGGAGCAGCGAGCCGTCCGCGAGGACGGCCTTCACCTCGTCGGTGTACGCGTCGGTGATGCCGTAACGGACGGAATGAGCGCCCGTGGAGTTGTTGCCGATGCCGCCGCCGACGGTCGAGCGGCCCGACGACGCCGGGTCGGGCGCGAACTTCAGTCCGTGCTCGGCGAGGCGGTTCTCGAGGTGGTCCTGGACGATCCCGGGCTGGACCGTCGCCTGCTTCGCGTCCGGGTCGACGTCCAGCAGGTCGTCCATGTGCTTGGTGAAGTCGAGGACGACACAGCCCGGGCCCACGGCCTGCCCGGCCAGCGAGGATCCCGCGCCCCGCGGCAGGACGGGGACGTCGTGCTCGGCGGCGGTCCGGACCGCGGCCCGCACGTCCTCGACCGACGTGGGGAAGACCACGCCCGCGGGGCGGGCCTGGTAGATGCTCCCGTCGGTGGCGTACAGCACCTGTGCGTACTCGTCGAAGCGGACCTTCCCCGCCACCGCCCGGCGGAGGTCGGCCGCGAGCGCGGCGTACTCCTCGGCGTCCGGGTGTGGGTGTCCCAGGG
>JBEPXB010000090.1:0-7873 GCA_041642135.1 Halobacteriales archaeon
CCGAGGTGGCCGCGTTCGAGGGGTTCCCGTGGGAGTGGTATCCGATCCTGAACGCCGACGAACTCGTCGAGGTTCTCGTGGCACACGACGTTCCACTGGTGCTCTCCGGTCACCACCACCTGCCGTCGACGTCGCTCTCGCGCGGTGTTCGGGAGGTCGTCGCGCCCGCGACGTGCTCGTTCCCACAGGCGTACCTGCTCGTCGACGTCGATAGCGGGGGGACGACGGTGTGGCTGGTCCCGCTGGCCGATCGGGACGGCGTTCGCGAGGCGTATATGTACGCCCAGAAGGGCGGCGCGACCGACCAGGGGATACTGGAGATGGCGCTGACTCGGCTGGAGCGGTTCCCGCTCGTGAGCGAGTGAGTCGGGATGGGGGAGCAGTCGACGGCCGGGTCTTGTACCGTTTAATAGGCTCCGGCCCGCGACTCCGGGTATGCAGACCCACGTCGTGCCGGTCGGGTTCGACTACGACCGGCTCATCGCGCCGCTGGTCCGCGACCGGGTCGACGTGGACCGTGTGGTCCTGCTGGAGGGGGCAGTGGGCTCGGAAACGAACGTGGAGTACTCCCGGCGACTCGCGGAGAAACTCGAAACGGACTTCTCGAACCTCCTCGGCGCCGAGACCGAGCGGTTCGTCGTCGAGGACGTCTACGACTACGACGCGGCGTTCGAGCAGGCCTACCGGCTCATCAACGACGAACTCGACTCCGGCGGGGAGGTGTGGGTCAACGTCAGCGCGATGCCGCGCACCGTTTCGTTCGCGTTCGCCACCGCCGCCCACTCGGTCATGGTCGAGCGCGAGGCCGACCGCGACCGCGTCCACACCTACTACACGGTCCCGGAGAAGTACCTCGAGACGGAGCTCGCCGAGGAGCTCCGGGCGGGCGTCGACCTGCTGGCGGAGGTCCTGACCGACGAGCCCGTCGACGACGAGCGGATCCGCGAACGGCTCCGGTCGGCCCGGAGCCTGCTCGCGGAGTTCGACGAGCGCGGGACGACCATCGGCGCCAAGGAGGTGGACGGCTCGCACGTCGTCGAACTGCCGGTCGCGCCGTTCTCGAACGTCAAGCCGTTCGAAGAGCTCGTCCTGTTCACGCTCGGCGAGCACGGCGAGTTCGAGTCCGTGAGCGAGCTCGCGGGGACGCTCGCCGAGGAACTCGGCGAGGAGTACACCGACGCGTTCCGCTCGAAGGTCATCTACAACGTCGACCGGCTGGGACCGGGCGGGAAGGGGTACGTCGAGCGCGAGGAACACGGGAACTCGTACCGGACGCGGCTCTCGCGCATCGGCCGGCTGTGGGTGCGGGCCCACGCCGACGCCGCGCCCGAGGAACTGGCCTGATACGGTCGTGCGTAACCGTTTTCAGCGATCTTTAGGACGATCGGTGCTCGAGACCGGTGGGATGGAACGAGGGGCCGTGAGGCGGCAAAGAATTACGCACGACCGTATGAGCTCCCTCAGGGACACTCCGACGCGCTGTGACGTCCGGCTGTTAGCTCCCGGCACTCTCGTTGCCCACCTTGTGGACCCTGGTCGCGAGCGCGAGGAAGACGCAGGCGACGGTGAGCGTGATCGCGGCGGCGGCGGCCACGTCGTGTGCCGGCACGGTGTGGTCGAACCCCCGCCCGGGGCCGAGATACGGTTCGACGCTGAGGAGGGTGTGGTGGGGGTCGCCGACCACGGGCACGAGGTAGTCGACGACGTCGTTGAGGGTGTACCAGGCGGTCGCGAGCGCCACCGCTCCCACCGAGAACGCGGCGTAGCGGTGGATCAGGAACGCCTCGGCGACCATCGCGAGGTGGCTCGTCACGAGGAAGGCGTAGAGGCCGTACTCCCAGACGAACCCGACGAGCCCGAGCGCGGCGAGGCTCCCCGAGGGATACTCGGCCGGGAACGCGAGGAGGACGAACGGCGTCCACGCGCCGAGTTTGATACAGCCGAAGAAGGCGAGCGCGTTCAGGTACTCGTTCCCCCGGCCGAGCTTCCAGAGCGCGAGCGAGAGGGCGACGAACAGCGTCGCGAGCGGCGAGTCCGGTGTCAGGGGCCACATCACCGGGTCGGTGATGGAGAACTGGAAGCGGTAGAACCAGAAGCCGAAGGCGGTCCCGGCGAGGTTGGCGGCGACGACGGGCCACACCAGGCGCAGACCGAGGTCCTCGAGCCAGCCCGGGAGGGGTGCGACGTACCACGGGAGCGACCCCCGGGGCGGGAGGTCGTCTGGCGGGAACCGTCGGTCGTAGAGCCGTCGGAGGCGACCGACGACCGTCCCCTCGCCGCCCGTCCCGCCGGTGCCTGCCATACCCCTCGCTCCGGCGCCGTCGGCTAAAAACGCCGCGGGTCCGTGCGCCGGTCGGGGTCGGGTGGGCGGACCGGGATTCCGACGGTGGCCCGACGAACTCGCGAACTCCGCGTTGGAACGGTTCGGCCCCGACGCTCGCTCGCCCGTGTTCGACCCGATCACCACCCCCGCGTCGAACCGACCGGACCGTCCGGGGGTGGTTTCGGTGATCGACCGTCGGCCGTCGTCGGTCCCAAACCGTCGCCGTCGTCGGATCGACGTACCGGAACGGCACCGGTTAAGTGGGTCCGACCCCAGGTCCCCAGTATGAGCGAATCGGAGGCCACGGACCTGGAGGAACTGCGTCGCGGGACCGACCTGGTCAAGCGCGGCTTCGCGAAGATGCAGAAGGGCGGCGTCATCATGGACGTCGTCACGCGAGAGCAGGCCCGGATCGCCGAGGACGCCGGCGCGGTCGCCGTGATGTCCCTCGAGGCGGTTCCGGCGGACATCAGAAAGCGCGGCGGCGTCGCGCGGATGGCCGACCCGGCGAACCTCCGGGAGATCATCGACGAGGTGTCGATCCCGGTGATGGGCAAGTGCCGGATCGGCCACACCACCGAGGCCCAGATACTCGAAGCGACGGGCGCGGACATGCTCGACGAGTCCGAGGTGCTCACCCCGGCAGACGAGGAGTACCACATCGACAAGCGGGACTTCACCGCGCCGTTCGTCTGCGGCGCCCGGAACCTCCCGGAGGCGCTCCGCCGCATCGACGAGGGCGCCGCCATGATCCGGACGAAGGGCGAGGCCGGCACCGGCGACGTGAACCAGGCCGTCACGCACCAGCGGGCGATCAAGAGCGCCATCCGCGAACTCGAGGGCAAGACCCACGAGGAGCGCGAGAAGTGGGCCCGCGAGCACGAGGCGCCCGCGGATCTGGTCCACGAGACCGCCGAGATGGGCCGGCTCCCCGTGGTGAACTTCGCCGCGGGTGGCATCGCCACGCCCGCCGACGCGGCGCTGATGATGCACCACGGCTGTGACGGCATCTTCGTCGGTTCGGGTATCTTCGGCGCCGAGAACCCCGAGGCGATGGGCCGGGCCATCGTCGAGGCCGTCAACAGCTGGGACGACCCCGAGACGCTGGCGGAGATCGCCACCAACACCGGCAAGGGCATGAAGGGCCAGTCCAACACCGACATGCCCGAGGAGGAGAAGCTCCAGGGTCGCGGGATCTGATAGGGACGGTTGTAACGATTTACCGGTGATCGCTCGGACGGGATCGGCGATCACCGGTAAAAGACTACAACCGTCCCTACGAGGACGCGGTCGCGTCGACCGCTCCCGTTCTCGTTCTCGTTCCGTCCCCGCTTCCCTTTCCCGTTCCCCTTCCGGCTCTGGAGTCCCATCGGGCGGTCCGGCGAGCGAGTCACCGCGTACCGGACACGGCGCGTGGACCCGGTCGGGGGATGCTGATCCCTCACCGCACCGTTCGGGGACCCTACCCGATCCGACCCGGCTCGGCAGTCCACGTTATGCCGTCTCGCGGCGTAGGGTAACGGTCATGAACGTTCGAGCAGGGGGTTCGGTGCTCGACGAGGACGGACAGCGGACCCTCGCGCTGGGCGGGGTCGTCGGGATACTGGCCTTCTGGGCGACGGTCCTCGTCCTGGGTAGCGTCGATCCCGACTACAGCCACGCCGAACACGCGATGAGCCTCGTCGGGTCAGTCCGGGCGCCGTACTCCGCGTTCGGCCGGGCGGCGTTCGCCCTCGAGGGACTCCTGGTGGCCGCGTTCTCGGTCGGCCTCTACCGGCATCTCCGTCCCGGACCCGTGGGAGCCGCCGGCGTCGCGATGATCGCTATCCCTACACGGTGGCGACCGCGGTCGCGTTCGTCGGGGTGTTCCTCGTCCTCGGCCCGCTCTCCACGCCGGTCGGCGTCGACGTGCCGCTCGGGCTCGGCCAGCGCGTCGGGTTCGGTATCTGGTACCTGTGGGCGCTCGGACTGGCCGTCGGTCTCTACCGGCGTGTCCCACCCGGGAACGGGTGACGCGAGGGGGCACCGCCGATCCGATCCGGAGCGCCGCGGCTCAGAGGAACGGGTCGCCGAGCGAGGCGAGCGTCCCCGGCGAGGCGAACGGCGTCCCGTCGTGGGCGACCGGTCGGACGTTCGTCACGTCGTCGAGTAGCGACGCCACTCCTGCGCGATCGGCGTGGTCGTAGCCGGCGAGGGTCCACGGCGGCCAGAGCGCGAGGTGTTCGAACCGCGAGTTCCCCGGGTTCCACCGGACGTAGACGTCCGTGGCGCCGTCCCGGGCGACGAGTGCCAGGTCGCCGTCGGTCGCCCGCATCGCCTCGACCAGGTCGGTCGCGTCGGCGTCTCCACCACCCGTGTGGGCGTCGAACACCGCCCTGACCGCCCGGTGGTCAGAGTGGGCGAGGAGGAGGTCGCGGACCGGGTCGTCGCCGATCCCGCCCTCACCCTCGGTCCCGCTGTCGCTGTCGGTCATCCGGTGTGCGTACGACTGGCACGCGCATAAGCGGCCGGGTCGCGGACGGTTCCGGGGGGATGGATTCCGGGGCGGATGGGTTTCGGGGTGGCTGGATTCCGGGGCCGGCGGGTTTACCTCCCGGGCGACCGACCCGCGAACATGGACCGGGGGCTGGCGGCGCTCGTGCTCGCCCTGCTCGCGGTGCTGGCCGGCTGTGCCGGCGTCCCCGCGCCCGGCGCCGGGACTGGCGGCGCGGTCGCGGACTCGGGCGGCACGCCGACGGCGGTGGACGACGGCGTCCGGGTGACGGTCGTCCGCATCGTCGACGGCGACACGGTGGAGATCAGGTACCGCAACGGGACGGCCGACACCGTCCGACTGCTGGGGGTGGACACCCCGGAGGTCCACTCGGCGAACACGCCCGAGGAGTTCGAGGGCATCCCCGAGACGGCGGCGGGCGAGCGCTGTCTCCGTCGCTACGGCGAGCGGGCGAGCGCGTTCGCGACGGAGCGACTCGCCGACCGGACCGTCGTCCTTCGGTTCGACGCCGAATCCGACCGGCGGGGCTACTACGGCCGGCTGCTCGGCTACCTCGTCGTCGACGGGGAGAACTTCAACCGTCTGCTCCTGACGAACGGCCTCGCAAGGGTCTACGACTCCCGATTCACCGAGCGCGAGCGGTTCTACGAGGCCGAGTCGACGGCTCGCGAGGCGGGGACGGGGCTGTGGGCCTGTGCGACCGACACCGGCGCGGGTGCCACCGCCACCGCGACTTCGGAAAGCACCGACGGACGCGTGCGGGTCGTCGAGGTGAACGCCGACGCGCCGGGCGACGACAACGAGAACCCGAACGGGGAGTACGTCGTCCTCGAGAACGCGGGCGACGAACGGCTCGACCTCTCCGGCTGGAGGGTGGCGGACGAGGCCGGACACGCCTACACGTTCGGAGACGTGACGCTCGACCCGGGCGAGCGGGTCACCCTCTACACAGGGAGCGGGTCGGATACCACGGGGTCGGTCTACTGGGGGCGGTCGAGCGCAGTCTGGAACAACGGCGGCGACACCGTCACCGTCCGGGACGCCGACGGGGACGTGGTCGCCCGGCGGTCGTACTGACGCGCCCAGCGTCGGGCTACTCGCCTCTCCCGCTCCGAAGGAGCCCGGCGAGTCCGGCGAATCCGCCGACGCCGGCGAGCGCACCCACGACGCCGAACCCCGGCCCGGACGCCGGGCCGCCGCCGGTCGGGGAGCCGCCCTCCGGCGCCGGTGTCGAGGTGTCGACAGCGACGGCCGCACCGATCGCCTCCAGTTCGAGCCCGACGTACTCCTCCGGGCAGTCGAGCGCCCGGTCGATCACGAACAGCGACCCCGTCGAGACGGCCGAGTCGGCGATCAGGTAGACGTGTGCCGGGATACTCTCGGCTTCGTCGTCGCCCTTCCGGTCGATCAGGCTCCCGTCCCGGGCCGAGAGTTCCTCCGGGGGCCACCCCTCGATGGCACAGCCGTCGACGTCCTCGACGCGGAGTTCGCCGGTGCTCTCCTCGCCGACGTGGACGAACAGGCCGGCGTAGTCGTCGGTGAATCCCTCGGCCTCGGCGACGACGGCGTTCACCGTGTACTGTGCCTCCGCGGTCGGAACCGATGCGAGCGCGCCGACGCCGAGCCCGCCGGCCACACCGGCTGCGCCGACCGCCCTGAGGAACCCCCGACGCGACACGCTGGAGCGCGAGTCCTCGGTCACGTCGTGCCCTCTTCGCGCCGACTCCGTGACCCCGTGGCCGGCACGCGCAAGCCGGTCCGTCCGGGCGTGGATCGGCCGACGTGGAGGAGGTCCGTGGCCCGTCGAGCCGGGCCGTAGAGCCCGAACGGGAACCGTTTTAACAGGTCCTTTCGTACGCCCCGTATGTTCAAGGCTATCGTGAGCGCCGAGACGCTCCGGGGGGCGCTCGACTCGGTGAGCGTGTTGGTCGACGAGTGCAAGATCAACCTCAACGAGGACGGCCTGGCCATCCGTGCCGTCGACCCCGCGAACGTCGGGATGGTCGACCTGACTCTCGATGTCGAGGCGTTCGAGTCCTACGAGACCGACGGTGGCGTCATCGGTGTCAATCTCGCCCGGCTCGAGGACTTCGTCGGGATGGCCGATTCGGACCAGCTCGTCCAGCTCGAACTCGACGAGGAGACCCGCAAGCTCCACGTCCGCATCGACGGGCTCGAGGGGACCCTCGCGCTCATCGACCCCGAGTCCATCCGCAAGGAGCCGGACATCCCCGATCTGGACCTCCCGGCGACCATCGTCGTCGAGGGCCGGGACATCGACCGTGCCGTGAAAGCCGCCGACATGGTGAGCGACCACATCGCGCTCGGGGTCGACCCCGACGAGGAGGTGTTCTACGTCGACGCCGAGGGCGACACCGACGACGTCCACCTCGAACTCACGCGGGAGGACCTCATCGACCTCGTGGCCGGCGAGGCCCGCTCGCTGTTCTCGCTCGACTACCTCAAGGACATGAACAAGGCCATCCCGAAGGACGCGGAGGTCGAGGTCGAACTCGGCCAGGAGTTCCCCGTCAAACTCCACTTCGACATCGCCGAGGGGAAGGGACAGGTTACGTACATGCTCGCTCCCCGCATCCAGAGCGACTGACCACGGCCTCCTCCGGTAGCCCCTGCGGCCGAACCCCCGTCCGCTGCCCGCGTCCGCTCGCTTTCCGGCGCGTCACCCGTCAGCGAGCACCGTCTCCCCCGCTCGAACCTTCTCTCCTCGCCCGACTCGAACGTCCGCGAGCGACACGTCGGGCGGGAACAGCACGTCCGCCCGGGAACCGAGCGTGATGTGGCCGATCCGGTCACCGCGTTCGAGTTCCTCGCCCGCCTCGACCAGCGGGTGGATCCGACGGGCGACCGCACCCGCGATCAGGGCCACCTCGTACTCGCCGCAGTCGATGTCGACCCGTTCGTTCCGGTCGGACTCCTTGGTGAACGCCGGGAGGTGCCGGCCGGGCGTGTGCTCGATGGATCCGACCACACAGGGGGCGGGCGCGCGGTTGACGTGGACGTCGGTGACGTTCATGAACACCCCTACTCGGACCCTG
>JBEPXB010000091.1:0-7851 GCA_041642135.1 Halobacteriales archaeon
CGTCGAGCGGTCGCGCGACTGGGCGAGGTCGGAGTGACGCCGGCGGGCGGGCGCTCGACTGGGCGTCCGAACGCCACTGTCATCCGCCCGGTCGAGTGGAACCGAAAGTGGTCGCTTCCGCGCCGGAACACCCGACCCACGGGATGCTCAGTTCCCACGTTTGCGGTACCAGACGGTCTCTCCGACCGGCGACTCGCCCTCTTCGATGTCGAGGCGGCTCAGGAAGAGGTCCCGGATCGCGAAGGTGACGACGAGGTCGACGGTCTCCCCCTCCTCCGTCCGGACGGTCACGACCCAGTGGCCGTCCCGCTCGCCGACCGCCTCGACGGTGCCGACCGACCACCGATCGAGGTCGTGGGTCGGCTTCCGTGCGTGGATGCGGTCGTGGTTCATCCCCGTCTCACACCGCTTCGAAGCGGTCGTGCGGTGTTGTGCCTGTCGCCTCGACGCTCCCCGTCAGTCCAGATAGTCGCCGACGACGTCGGCACGCATCGCCCGCAGCTCCGCGAGGTACTCCTCCCGGGACTTCTTGGCCTCCTTCGCCGCGAGTATCCCTTCGATCGTCTCGCGGTCGGCCAGGAGGTCCACGACCGTCGCCGCGGTGAGTTTCGCGGGGATCACGTAGGCCATCTCCTCGTCGGCGACGCGGAACCCGCGGGAGTGGACGTTCCCCTCGAATCCGCCGACCCACGGGTGGATCCCGGGCACGAGTTGCGTGACGTCGCCCATGTCCGTCGACCCCGAGAGGTGGGGCCGGTCGCCGACGAGCGCGTCCGCCCCGAGTTCGGCCTCGACGTTCGCGTCGAACGCCTCGACCATCGCGTCGTCGGTCCGGAGCGGCATGTAGCCGGGGTAGTCCTCGATCTCCACGCGGGCGCCGACGGCCATCGCGCCGGCCTCCAGCGCGCGGTTGACGTCCGCGTTGGCCTCCCGGACCGCCTCGACCGTCCGCGCCCGGGTGTAGGACTCCATCGTGGCCTCCCCGGGGACGACGTTGACGCCCGACCCCCCGTTCGTGAGTATCGGGTGGACACGGACGGCGTCCTCGTCGGCGAACGTCTCGCGGAGGGCGTGGATCCCGTTGATCCCCATCGTCGCCGCGTTGAGGGCGTTCACCCCCTCCTCGGGGGCGGCGCCCGCGTGTGACTCCTTTCCCTCGTAGGTGACGAACTTCCCGACGAAGCCGTTCGTCGAGAAGGCGCTCGTGACCCGTCGCTCCGGCGTGTCGTCCGCGGCGTGGACCATCATCGCCGCGTCCACGTCCTCGAAGTAGCCCCGCCGGATCAGTTCCTGCTTGCCGCCGAAGAACTCGATCTCCCCCGACTCGGCCAGCCCCTTGCGGTACTCGAGGTCGAGGTACTCCTCGGCGGGGACGGCGATCAGTTCGACGGATCCATCGAGGTGGTCGAGGACGTCCGTGGTCGCGAAGGCATAGGCCGCGCCCACGAGGTTCGCGAGCTGGGCGTCGTGGCCGCAGGCGTGACAGGCGCCCGTCTCGGGGTCCGCCTCGGGGTGCTCGGGGTTGACCAGCGCGTCGAGTTCGCCGAGCACCGCGACGACGGGCTCGCCCGAGCCGATCCTCGCGCGGACGCCCGTGACCGCGAGTCCGGTCTCGACGTCGAGGCCCATCGACTCGAACGCTTCTGTCACTTTGCGCTCCGTTTCGACCTCCTTGAACCCGAGCTCGGGCTCGGCCCGGACGTCCCTCGCGAGCGAGACGACGGCGTCGCGGTTGGCCTCGATCGCCTCGCGGACGCGACGTTTCGGTTCGTCGGTGTCGGTCATGGTCGCGAGTGAGGCCGCCGGGCCAAAGCTACGCCGGTACCGTCCCGATGCGGTCCCCGTGTCGTCTCCGCGGTCGGGGGCGCCTCCCGACCACTCGGGCGGGCGAGGTCGCGAACGGGCAGTCGGCGGACGGCGAGGCGGGCCGCGTGCGGTCCGAGAACCGGGCTAGAAGTGTTCCGCGAGCCGGTCGGCCGCCTCCCCGGCGCGGGGCGTCACGAGCGCGAACCGGAACCAGTCGGCCCGCGACTCGCCGAACGCGCTGCCCGGCATCCCCGCGACGCCGGGGTCGTCGATCAGCCGCTTGACGTTCTCCGTCGTGCCCGGGAAGCCGTCGAACCGCGCCATCACGTAGAAGGCCCCGTTCGGGGTCATGTACTCCGCGCCGGCCTCGTCGAGCGCCGCCGTGAACGCCTCGACGCGCTCCTCGAGCACCCGCCGGCTCCGCTCGTGGTACTCCTGATCGGTCGTACCGAGCGCGTGGAGCACGGCGTGCTGTGACGGCCGGACCCCCGCTGTGAGCGTGAGCATGTGGCGGTCGCGTGCGGCGCTCGCGAGTTCAGTGGTTGGAAACACGCCGTAGCCGACGCGAAACCCCGTGACGGCGAACGTCTTCGAGAAGGACTTCGTGACGACGGCGTTGGGAGAGTCGAACTCGAGCGCGCTCGTGAACCGGCCCGAGAAGTCGAAGCCGTCGTACACCTCGTCGCTCGCGAGGAGGAAGTCCTCCTCCTCGGCGAGCGCGACGAGTTCGCGCATCGTCGACTCGCCGTACACCGCCCCCGTCGGGTTGTTCGGCGTGTTCACGACCAGCAGTGCCGTCTCCTCGGACACCCGCTCGCGGACCGCGTCGGGGTCGAGCGTTCCGTCCCGTTCGGCGGGGACGTACCGGACCGTGCCGCCGAGCATCTTCACCTTGCCCGGGTAGTAGGGATACACCGGGTCGACCAGCAGCGCCTCGTTTCCGACGCCGCGTTCGAGCGCGAGCGCGAACGCGAGGTAGTTAGCCTCCCCGCCGCCGACCGTGATCACGATCCTGTCCACGTCGACGCCGTGGCGGGCGGCCACGGCCTCGCGGAGCTCGACAAGCCCCTCCGTCGGGGGGTACTGGAACTCCGCGCCACCCAGGTCGGCGTACTCGTGGAGCCCCTCGCCGATCCCCTCCGGGGAACCCCAGTCGGGGTCGCCGCTCACCATGTCGATGACGTCGTGGTCGGCGTTCCTCGCGTAGGCCATCAGGTCGAAGAACTCGGGCGCGTCGTAGTCCATGGCCGGTAGCTCTATCGGCCGGTACGTCCCTCTTTCGCCTCACCGAACGCTCCGTTCGGCTCCTATCGAGGGGGAGTAGACGTTTGCGGGAGGACCGGCTGCCCGGATCGTCGGCCTCGGATCACCGCTCGGGACGCGGCGCGTTCTCGTACCGTTCGATCTCGTCGGTCTTCTCGACGCGCTCGTAGATCCCCCGGAGCGTGTCCTCGGCACGGAGCAGCCCGTGCTCCTCGAGGAACCGTCGCCCGGACTCGCTGAGCCCGTAGAACTTGTACGGCAGGTCGTTCCGCCGCCGGTCCTCGGGGAGCAGGACTTCCTCGACGATCCCGACCTCGACGAGCCGCTCGAGGTGCTGGCGGATCGTCGTCCGGCTCCTGCTCGGGTTGACGTAGTCCAGTTCCTTCAGCGTCGGCAGCCCCGACGGATGCCCGAGTACGTCCTGGAGGAGCGAGAACCGCGTCTCCTGGGTGACGACGTTGAGCCGCTCGCGCACGGAGTCGAGGTCGTTCGGAGCCCGGTCGGGGGTACTCATACCCGACAGTTAGTCCGGTTCGTTCTAAAGCGTTTCGCTCAAATACGAATCGGTCAGAAGCGATACGTCGACCGCATCGGTCGATGCATTGAAACGCGTACGCGGAGAGCCGGCGAGTGAATGAGTGAGGACCAGGTGTCCGTCGAGGAACTCGCCGAGAAGGCCGACGAGTACCTCCACGAAACCTCACTGACGCCCGAGGAGTACGAGGCGATCAAGCAGAGCGTCGCGGAACTCGCGCCGATGTTCTCCGCGGATCGGTCGTACTTCGTCCTCGGGAGCTACGGCCGGCCGGAGATCCGACGACTACAGCTCGTCAAGGACCGGCTCAACCGACGACCCGACGCCTACGCCTTCCTGATGGTGGACGTCCGCGGCGAGTGGACGAACACGTACCTCAAGTTCCGCCTCCTCGCCGACTACGCGGACTACATCGTCGGCGTCGCGGAACACTCGAGTGGTGGGTTCCTCGTCGAGCAGGGCTACTTCACCGCCCTCGAGCCGTACTTCAGGAAGACGCACGTGCTCGAACGCGAGTACGCGGACCTCGATCGGGACGCGCTCGACACGGACGTCGACGTCGAACGACCGTACAGCGGGATGCAGACCTCGATCTTCGAGATGCTCGACGGGGTCGGCCGCCTCTGCCGGTGGGCCACCGAGGGCGACCTCGTCGACTGTGCCGAAGCGTTGCCGTGAGTGGATGCCGAGGGCGAGCTGGCCACGAAACCGACAGCGTCCGATTAGCTCAGCGACGGCGCCGCGAACTCGCCGTCGGCGAACTCGATCGGCGTCGGCTCCTCGAGGACCCGGAGGCCCTCGCGCTCGCGGGCCGCCTCGACGAGCGCCGGCGAGGCGTAGAGCCGCCCGAGGTGCATGGTGTCGGCCGCCCGGAGTACGCGGACGGTGTCGGGTTCGACGACGCCGATGGTCGACAGGGCGGCGGCGAGCCCGGCACGGTCGGTCTCGACGACCGGCGGCAGCCGCACCCCCCGGATGGTACTCGCGGTGATGGCGTTGATCAGCGTCGTGGGGGCGTCCAGGTCGGCGACGATATCACCGTGTATCACGTCCGCGGACCCGACGCCCATCGCGTTCCCGTGTGTCGCCTCGGTCAGCCCGCGAGCGTAGATCCGCTTGATGTCCGGGCCCGACGGCTCGGGTTCGTTGATCGAGAACGGCCGGCGACCGATGACGTTCGTGTCCATGCCCTGGCCGCTGACGTCCTTGCCGAGCCGGTCGAAGACGACGACGTCGAGGTCCGAAAACGGGAGCTTCGGCAGCAGTTCGTGCGCCCGTTCGAGTAACTCGCGTTCGCGGTCGAGGAACCCGCTCGGCGGGACGCCCTCGAGGAGCGCGGTGTCGTGGTGCTGGTCCTCGAGGACCGCGACGCCGCCCAGTACGGGGAGCGCCTCGAGGAGCTGTTCGGTGATCTCGGGTATCATCCGCCGGAACGACCAGTCGGTGGCCCACTCGTGGGCGATCTTCGCGCCGCGCTGTTTGCCCATCCCGATGACGAGCATCTTCGAGAGCCCGCTCTCGACGGGACCGTCGAAGTCGGTGTGCGGTTTGACGCGATTTATCGGGACGATGGCGTCGGCGCCGGCCGCGTGCGCGTCGACGTACACCGGGACGTCCCGCTCGGGAGTCCGGCCGACCTCGACGACCTCCATGCTCGACCGGATCGCACAGCCGATAGCTCGCTCGGTGACGCCGAGTTCGGCGAGCATCTCGGCCTGTCCCTCGGCGGTCGCCCCGCCGTGGCTCCCCATCGCGGGGAAGACGAACGGGTCGTGGCCGGCGTCGGCGAACGCTTCGACGACGCCTGCGACGATCTCGGGGAGGTTCGCGATGCCGCGGCTGCCGACCCCCAGGGCGACCTCGCTCCCGGAGTCGAGCGATCCGAGCGACAGCGACTCGGCGGCTCCTCGCGCCTCCGTCCGGATCTCCGCCTCGGGGATCGGGTCGGTCTCCCACACCTGCTCGATCACGCCCAGTGCGGGAAGCGACGGATGGCCGCACGCCTCGAGGACGGTCGCCTCGGGGACGACGAGCGCGTCGGAGACGGCGTCGGGGTTCATACCGGACAGTCGGGGGAACGGGACATAAGCGTGGGTCCCGACCGGTGGCGGGGGGAGTTCGGACGACACCGACCGCACTACGCACGGGCGACACCGACCGCACTACACACGGAAGTCGACGCGCGAGCGCGTGCGGCCTGTCGGGAGCCGGACGGCTCCTGTCACCCCTCGTCCGACCGGCCGTCCCGGCGTTCCGCGGCGACCCGCCTCGCCAGCGGCGTCTCGAGGAACGTCACCAGCGCGTAGAGGTCCCGCCACCGGTTCTCCCCGGCCAGGTGCTCGCGGTGACACCGCTCTATCCCCTCGCGGTCGAGGAACGGGAGCGCCGCGATGACCTCCTCGTTCCGGTCGATGGCCGCCCGGACGAAGTCGGTGTGGCGGATCAGTTCGGCCTCGTCCATCCACGGGCGGTGGCTCGCGTACGGCGCCGGCGGCCGCTCCTCGTGCAGGGCTCGCCGAACGCGGACCGCCGCCGCCTCGAGGAAGTACGCCGGGCCGTACCGGACGGACCGTTCGGGAGGGACGCCCGTGGTCCCGTGGGGGATGCCCGCGAGCGATGGCGCGAGCTCACACAGCGCGTGGTCGATCGGGTCCCTGCGGATCCGGTCCCGGGCGGGTATCGTCAGGTGGAGGTCGAGGAGGCGACGGTCGAAGAACGGCGACCAGTGGCCCGTTATCGTCCGGACGCTGTCGGTGTTCGCCCAGGCGAACTGGTTCGTCAGCGGGTAGTACTCACACAGCTGGAGTTCCCGGAGCGACGGGTATACCACGCCGTGGTGTCCGATCCCCTCCGACTCCCGGACGACGTTCCGCCGCATCGTCGCCGAGACTGGCGGGGCGTCGACGAAGTCGGGCACCCGGTTCGGCGGGGCGTACCGGTTCAGGTACCAGTCGACGTACTCCTCGACCGACGAGACCGGGTCCTCGACCCGTAGCGGGTACGGGTACAGCGGCCGCCGGAGACGGAAGGGGAAGCTCCCGAACGTCGTGTCCCCGAGGTAGCCGGTCAGGACGACGTCGACCGAGGCGAGTTCGTTCGCGAACCCCGACGCGACGAATTCGTCGAAGACGCCGACGTAGTTGGCGTGCCGGGGGACCCGGTCGAGGAGCCGCTCGTGGTAGTCCGCGTCCCGCCGCAGCAGTCGGAACTCGACGCCAGCGGCGTCGGCGACGCGCTCGGCGGTCCTCGCCTCCCGGCTCCGCCAGTTCGCCATGTGGAACGCCGTCGGCTCGCGCCCGCGGTCGGTCATCGCACCGAGGATCAGCCGGGAGTCGCTCCCCCCGCTGAGCAGCACGCCGTACTCGAGGTCGTCGCGGAGCCGCTCTTCGAACACCTCGCGGAACGTATCGACGAACTCCCGGGTGAGCTCCGAGGGCGAGCGCTCGACCGGCCGGTACTCCGGTCGCCAGTACACCCGTCGGCCGGTCTCCGCGCCGCCGGGTTCGAACGAGAGGACGGCCGCCGGCGGGACCTTCCGGACGCCGGCCAGCGGCGTGGCCGTCCCGAACGTCTTCTGTACGCCGAAGAACTCGCCGAGGTACTCGCGGTCGAACGAGGGGACGAACGCCGGGTGCGCCCCGAGGGCCTGAATGCGCGAGGAGAACAGCAGTGGCCCGTCCCCGTCCACGCGGGTGTAGAAGAGCGGACAGGACCCGATCCGGTCGGTGAAGAGCCGGGCCGCCTCCTCCTCCCGGTCGAGGACGAGCCCGCAGAACTCGCCGTCGAGCCCGTCGACGAACCGGGTTCCGTGCTCGTCGTACAGGCGCGCACAGTACGCCGCGTCGGGGTTCGAGAGATCGGTCCGCGGGTCGTACCCGTCGGGTCCCTCGAAGCCGTACGGGTCGCCGTGTACCCAGACCAGCGAGCCGTCCGCCGTCGCCGCCGGCTGCTCCTCGTGGAACGCCGGGTGTGCCGCGACGACCACGGAGACGCCGTCCCCCTCGTAGCGCACCCGCCGTTCGTCCCCCGAGACGACGAGCCCGTCCGCCATCGACTCGGCGCCGGAACCGGCCCCGACGACCCCACAGATCCCGGGCATAGTGTTGTACTCCCTCGCGGTCGGAAAACGGTTTCCACGTTTCACCGGCCGCCGGGGCGGTAGCGGTCCGTACGTCGCTGCTCGTAGCGGTTCCGGTTCGTTCGGCTCCGGCTATTTATACGTCGGGCGACAGTAGCGGTCACCGATG
>JBEPXB010000092.1:0-7837 GCA_041642135.1 Halobacteriales archaeon
TCGTCGGTCGACCGGTCGGTCTTCCGGAGGATGAACGGACCGATGGAGAGCGTGCGGTCCGTGACCGTGGCGATGCGGAGGACGTACGCGAGCAGGACGACGAACGGGGTGACGGCGACGGCGACGACGGCGCTCGTGACGAGGACGCTGATCGGCACCCCGAGGACGGTCCCGGCGAGCGCCGGGACGTCGACGAACGACAGCGCGGCGACCGTGACGACGAGCGAGGGCAGCGACGCCCAGAGCACGGCCCGAGAGAGCCTGATGAGCTCCGACTGGAAGTAGAGCGTCTTGAAATGCTCGCGGGCGGGACCGAACAGCCGGAGCACCTCGACGAGCCCTTCCAGCGGCTCGGCGGCGGGGTCATCGTCCCCGCGGTCGGCCAGCGCCCGCCGGGCGGCGTAGAGCTTCCAGGAGTAGTTGAAATCGAGCGCCGCAGAGACGACGTCGAACTCGCCGAACCTGGCGTCAGAGAGCTGCCCGGAGACCCGTTCGGCGTTCCCTTCGGTGCTGTCGAGTAGCGTCTCGAGCTCGTCGTCGGGGTCCTCGACGGCGTCCCGGACCGCACGGACCCGCTCGGCCGAACGGTCCACGAGCGCCCGGAGGAACGCGGAGGGTTCGGCCGGGCTGACCTGCTCGCCGAGGGCGTCGGCGACGTCCTCGCGGAACGACATGGCTTCCTCCATCCGCCCGCGCTGGTCGCCGACCGCGCCGAACTCCTGTGAGAGGACGAGCTGGTTGAGCGTCAGCACGAGCGTGACGCCGGTGATGGTCGCCCCGACGAGCGCCTGGAGCCCCGTCTCGGCTGGGTCCCCGGAGCGGAGCGCGGCCGCCGGGTCGGGGAGGAGTAGCGAGAGGCCGACGAGACCGAGGAAGACGGCGAGCACGAGCACGCCCGCGACGAGCCGCCGGTCGGCTTCCAGCAGGAGGTACGCCCCGACCGTACTCCGGTCGGAACGCTCGTGCATCGTATCCGCCGGCCCGTCGGACATGGCCGAACCGTCGGGAGCCCCGTTGAAAACACCCCTGCCTGACCCTTCCGGGAGTCCGGCTCCCGGAGTGGGAATTTATACACCAGGGTACCCTACGGAGCCCCATGGGAATCCTCTCTCGTGCATCGTACGTGATCCGCTCGAAGCTGAACGCCCTCATCAGCTCGGCGGAGGATCCCTCCGAGACGCTCGATTACAGCTACGAGAAGATGCGCGACGAGCTCCAGGACGTCAAACAGGGGATCGCGGACCTGACGACCCAGAAGAAGCGCCTGGAGATACAGAAGCGCCGCCTCGAGGAGAACGTCGAGAAGCACAACGAACAGGCACGCGAGGCCGTTCGCCAGGACCGCGAGGACCTCGCCCGGCGGGCCCTCGAGAAGAAGAAACAGAAGATGCAGCAGATAGAGGAGCTCGAGGCCCAGATCGCCGACCTCCAGAACACACAGGACAACCTCGTCGAGAAGAAGGACGAGCTCCAGGAGCGCATCGAGCGCTTCCGTACCGAGAAGGAGACGATGAAGGCCCGCTACGAGGCGGCGGAGGCCTCCACCCGCGTCTCGGAGGCGCTCTCGGGCGTCGGCGACGAGATGGAGGACACCGCCCGGGCCATCGAGCGGTCCCGCGAGCGGACCGAGGAGATGGAGGCCCGCTCGGAGGCGATGGACGAACTCGCCGACACGGGCGCGTTCGACGACGCCCTCTCCGACGAGGACGAGATCGACAAGGAGCTCCGCTCGACGCGGACGGACACGGAGATCGAGGCCGAACTCGACACGCTCAGGGCGGAGATGGGCAAGGAGACCGAGGCGGAGACGAACGGCTCGGATGCCGAACCGGAGGCGACCGCGGACGGCGAGCCCGCCGACGCGGAGGTCGAGGCCGAACTCGAGGAGCTGCGCGAGGAGGAGTCCTGACCCGAACGGTCGGCCCGGTGCGGCGGCCCACGGGGTCCTCCGGCGACACGTATTTGTGGCGGTATGGGCAACGTGCGGGCGACGAGCACCGGTGAACACAGATGGGGGAGAACACTGACGGACCGGGCGAGGGGGAGAGAGAGACCGGCGACCGCCGGCTGTCCGAGTCGCTGCCGAGCCGGCCGATCGGCGAGCAGGTGCTCGACGCCGTCCCGGAGATCGTGATCGTCTTCGACCCGGAAGGCCACGCCGTCTGGTGGAACGACCAGACGATAGCGGTGACGGGCTACGGTAACGCGGAGCTGGCGGCCGGCGACCCGCTGTCGATGGTGGCCGACGACGACCCGGACGAGCTCTTCGAGCGGTTCCGGACGGCCGCCGCCGAGGGCCGTCCGGAGCCGATCGAGGTGGAGGTCGTGACGGCCGACGGCGATCGGCTGCCCTACGAGTTCGTCGGGGCACGGCTCCCGAACGCCGACGGCGCGGCCGTCGGCATCGTCGTCACCGGGCGGAACATCGCCGACCGACGGGCGCGTCGGGAACTCGAGCGGCAGAACGAGCGGCTCGACGAGTTCGCCAGCGTCGTCAGCCACGACCTGCGGGGGCCGCTGTCGGTCGCGGGGGGTTACCTCTCGCTCGCCCGCGAGAAGCGCGACAGCGACGAACTGGCGCGGGCGGCCGACGCCGTCGAGCGGATGGAGGCGCTCGTCGACGACCTGCTCGCGCTGGCCCGCGAGGGCGAGGCCGTCGGCGAGACGACGCCGGTCGACCTCGGCGACGCCGCCGAGCGGGCCTGGAGCGGCCTCGAGGCGGCCGGTCGACTGGAGGTGGTCTCCTCGCCGACCGTCGAGGCCGACCCCTCGCGGCTGCGCGAACTCCTCGAGAACCTGTTCCGCAACGCCATCGAGCACGGCTCGCCGGCGGCCGAACCGGGCGACCTGGACGGGATCGTCGAACGGGAGGGGGCCGACGTCGCCGGGACCACCCCCACGGACGGGACGGGCGTCACCGTCCGCGTCGGGGCACTCCCCGACCGGGACGGGTTCTACGTCGAGGACGACGGGGTCGGCATCCCCGACGAGGAGCGCGAACAGGTGTTCGAGTCGGGCTATTCCACCTCCGAGGACGGCACCGGCTTCGGCCTCGCCATCGTCCGGACCATCGCCGAGGCGCACGACTGGTCGGTCGAACTCGCGGAGAGCGAGACCGGCGGCGCGCGGTTCGAGTTCGCGGCTCGTCCGGGCTGATCCGGCAAGGGTGTCCGGACTGATCCGGCAGGACCGCTCGAACTGACCTGCCCCGACAGGAGTGTCCGGCCCGGGCGTGCCGGATCAGGCGTGTCCGTCGAGGAACCGCCCCAGACGGTCGAGCCCCTCGCGTAGCTCGTCGGCCGGCAGACCGAACCCCAGCCGGAAGCGGTCGGGGAAGCCGAACGACTCGCCCGGGGCGAGCACGACCGACTCCGCCTCGACGAGCCCCTCGCAGAACGAGCGCCCATCCGCGAACCCCTCGGGGACCTCGACGAACGCGTTCACGCCGACGCCCTCGTACCAGTCGAGGCCGTACTCCTCGGTGAACGCGCGGAACAGGTCGCGGTTGGCCGCGGCGTGCTCGCGGTTCCGCTCCAATAGCTCCGCCTCCCGGTCGAGGACCTGCCGGGCGACGTGCTGGCTCACGGCCGGCGGGGAGATGGTCGTGTAGTCCTTCCACCGGGCGGCCGCCTCGATGACTTCGGAGGGACCGGCGACCCACCCGAACCGGAGGCCGGCGAGGCCGAACGACTTCGAGAGGCCGGTCGTCGAGATCCCCCGGGGGCCGAGCGAGGCCGCGGGGGGGAGCGGGTCCTCGGCGAGCAGGCGGTACACCTCGTCACAGAGGAGGTACGCCCCGGCGTCGGCCGCGAGGTCGTAGACCGCCTCCACGCGCTCTGCGTCGTGGTACCGGCCGGTGGGGTTGTTCGGGTTGTTGAGGACGACGACGCTCGTCTCGGGGCGGATGGCGTCGGCGACCGCGTCGGGGTCGAGCTCCCACTCCGGCGGCGAGAGTTCGACCCGCGTGACCTCGCCGAACGCCGACGGGACGGCGTGGAGCGACTGGTACGTCGGCGTGACGACGACGGCGTGGTCGCCCATCACCGACGCGAACGTCACGAAGTTGGCCTCCTGGGTGCCACAGGCGAACAGCACCTCCTCCGCGGACCGGCCGTACCGCTCGCCGACGCGGCCGCGGAGTTCGGGGTCGCCCTCCGTCGGGATCACGTAGCCGAGTTCGCCGGGGTCGAGGTCGAACTCGCTCGCGGGGAGCGACCGCACGCCGGACTCGGCGAGCATGATATCCGCGCCGTGTTCGTGGCGGGCGAACCACCGCTCGATCTCGAAGGGTTCGATCTCCATGGGTGGGGGTCGACGGCGACCGATAAGTAGCCCGGCGTTTCCGGCCGGGGACGTGGGGGACCCGCCATGCCCGTCGACGGGTCAGGGCCGCGGCGGCGGGGTCGCGAGAGACAGCAGCGCGTCGAACGCCTTCGCCTGGGCCCGGCGCAGGTGGTAGTGCAGGGTCGGCGAGGCGATACCGAGCGACTCGGCCAGTTCCTCGGCGGACGTCCCGCGTGGCCACTCGAAGTAGCCCGCGTGGTAGGCCGTCTCGAGGGCGACCCGCTGTCGATCGGTCAACTCCGCCGCGAGCGTCCGTCGGACGCCCCGGGGATCCCCGTCGTCCCGGGTCACCTGCCGGCGGCCCAGCAGCTCGGCGCCGGGGTAGCTCTCCCGTACGATGTCGGTGACCTGCCGGACGTCGGCCCCCGGCGGGAGGTGGAGTGTCATCCGGAGGTCGCCGCCCTCGAGGACCGCCTGCTCGACCGAGCCGCCGACCGAGGCGAGCGCGGACAGCACCGGCGGTTCGGAGAGCCGGACCTCGAACCCCACTTCCTCGTCGCCGCCATCATCGCCGTCCTCGTCGCTCTCGTCGTCCCCGCGGAACGTCACGTCGCCCCAGTGGGAGAGCGCATCGACCATCGACTCCACCGTTCCGACAGCGTCGGCGGTCGCGCTCCCGTAGAGGAGGAACTCCCCCTCGCCGAGGGGGACGGCGTGGTCGAGCACGACGGTCCCGGCGGTCCCGCCCTCGAGGCCGAGCGCGGACGGGACGTCCCGGACGGCGAACTCGGCCTCGACGACCTCGTCGCTCATCAGCGCCCGCTTGCGCTCCTCGGCGGCGATGGCGTGGCCGACCACCTCGCCGAGCTGGCCGACGACCGCTCGCTCGCGGCCCTCGAAGGCGTCCGGCCGGTCGGCGTAGACGTTCAACACCCCGTATGTCGTCCCCTCGTGGGTGATCGGGATGGCGGCCGACGAGCGGAAGCCATACGCCTCGGCGTGGTCCCGCCAGGGGGCGTACCGGGGATCGGTCCGGACGTTCCGCGCGGTCCGGATCTCGCCCGTCCGGAGGGCCCGCCCCGTCGGCCCCCGGCTCCGCTCGTCGTCGGGGTCGACGGAGACCGTCACCCCGTCGAGGTAGCCCTCGACGCCGGCCTCGGTCCGGAGCCGGACCTCCCGCGAGGCGGCGTCGACCTCGCCGATCCACGCGAACAGGTACGAGTCCGTCCCGGCGAGGCGCGAACAGACGGTCGACTCGATCTCCTCGCGCGTCGACCGGTCGATGACGGCGCCAGTGATCTCGCGGACGACCCCGTTGAGGGTGTTCAGCGCGGTGATCTGCTCGTTCCGATGGAGCAGCTCCCGCTCGTAGGCGCGGCGGTCGATCGCGGTCGCGAGCACGTTGGCGACCGACCGGACGAAGTTCACGTCCTGGTCGGCGAACTCCCTGACGGCCGTGTCGTGGACGCCCAGGATACCCCAGGGGTCGTCGTCTGAACCGACGACGACGCTGATGCCGCTCCGGACGCCGTGGTCCGTGAGCAGGTCGGGCCCGTCGAACCGCCGCTCGGTCGCGAGGTCCTCGACGACGACCGCCTCCCGGGACCCGAGCGTGTAGGCCGCCTGGGAGTCGTCCGCGACGGCCGAGACCGTCGCCTCACCGACGACGCCGTCGTCCCAGCCGACGCCCTGACGGAGCAGGAGTTCCGCCGCGTCGGCGTCGAGGTCGAGGACCTTGCAGTAGTCGGCGCCGAGGGCCTCGGCGACGGCCTCGGTCGCCTCGGCCATCAGCGCGTCGAGGTCGTGGTCGCCGAGTGCGGACTGGCCGAGCGTCGCGATCGCCTCGAGCTGGCGCATCCGGTCCTCGAGCTGGCGCTCGCGTTCCCGGCGCTCGGTGATGTCCCGGACGACGCCCACGCGTCCGTACCGATCGCCCTCGAGCGGGAACGGGGCGAACCGGGTCTCGACGGGCGTCCGACCGCCGTCGCGGGGCACCAGCTCGGTCCGGACGGTCGCCGCCTCCGAGCCCGTCGCAACGAGTTCGTCGCGACGGGTCTCCGCCAGGGTGATCGCCTCCTCGGTCGTGACCAGCGAGGCGTGTGCGCCGAGTAGCTCCTCGCGCCCGTAGCCCGTGATCTCCGTGTGCGCGTCGTTGACCAGCGTGAACCGGTTGTCGTCGTCGACGACGTACACCCCGTCGTCGATCGTCTCGACGGCCGCCTCGTACAGTTCGAGCTCCCGTTCGCGCTCCCGGCGCTCGGTGACGTCCCGGACGACGCCCACGCGCTCGTACTCGCCCTCGTCGGTGGGCAGAAGCGCGAACGTGGCCTCGGCGGGGACCCGTTCGCCCGTCGCGGTCTCGATCCGCGCCTCGAGACGGGCCGTGCTGCACTCGCCGGTCGCCAGCTCCCGTTCTATCTCCCTTGCGCGGTCGCGGATCCCCTCGTCGACCACCTTCGAGACGTGTGCGCCGAGCAGCTCCTCCCTCGGGTAACCGGTCAGCTCCGCGTAGGCCTCGTTGACCGTCGTGAAGCGGCCGTCCTCGTCGACGACGTACACCCCGTCGTCGACCGCCGAGAGGATCGTCCCGTACCGCTCGAGTTCGCGCTCGCGCTCCTTCCGCTCGGTGACGTCCCGGAAGTAGACCGACAGCCCCGTCTCGGAGGGGTAGGCGGTGACCTCGAACCAGCGCGCGAGCGGCTCGAAGTACGCCTCGAAGGAGACCGTTTCGTCGGTCTCGCGGGCGCGCTCGTACTCGACCTTGAACGTGGAGTCGACCGTCTCGGGGAACCGCTCCCTGACGCTCCGGCCGATGAGCTCCTCGCGCGAGCGGTCCAGGACGACTTCCGCCCGCTCGTTGACGTAGGTGAACCGCCAGTCGTCGTCGAGCGCGAAGAAGGCGTCGTCGATGCGGTCGAACACCTCGTCCAGTTCGCCCTCGAGGTCGTCCCGCTGGCGCTCGAGTCGCCGTTCGTACTCCCGCCGGTCGGTCATGTCCCGCGTGACCTTCGCGTAGCCCGCGAGCGTCCCGTCCTCGTACATGGGAGTGATCGTCACGTTCGCCCAGAAGCGCGATCCGTCCGCCCGGACACGCCAGCCCTCGTCCTCGACCGACCCCCGCTCCCTGGCGTCGGCGAGGTTCTCCCCCGGGACCTCCGCTGCTCGGTCCGCTTCCGTGTAGAACGTCGAGAAGTGCTCGCCGATGATCTCGGGCTCCTCGTAGCCCTTGATCCGCTCTGCACCCGGGTTCCACGACCGGACCCGACCCTCGGCGTCGAGCGTGAAGATGGCGTACTCCTCGACCGCGTCGATCAGCGACTCGAACCGCTCGCTCGCCTCCCGGCGTGCCCGTTCGGAGCGTTTCCGTTCCGTGACGTCGTAGTAGAGCTCGACGCGACCGTCGGCGTACGCCCCGGATTCGATCGGTTCGCTCCGGTGTTCGAGCCACCGCTCCTGGCGACCATCCCCGGCCGTCACCCGGCACTCGAACCGCTCGGTGTACGTGTTGTCCTCGTACGTCGCGAGGACCGTCTCGGCGACCGACTCGCCGTCC
>JBEPXB010000093.1:0-7826 GCA_041642135.1 Halobacteriales archaeon
GGGGTTCGTCGACCTCCACGTCCATTCCGACCTGCGGCTGTTCGAGGAGCCGACCCTCCCGGCGAAGACCCGCCAGGGGGTCACGACGGAGGTCCTCGGACAGGACGGCTTCTCGATGGCTCCGATCTACCGCGAGGGCGGCGCGGCCGAGTGGGAGGCGCACCTGAGCGCCCTGAACGGGGCGACGGAGCGCGAGTGGACGTGGGGCTCCATCGCGGAGTACCTCGACGCCATCGACGACGCCGGAACCGCCCAGAACTTCGGGACGCTCGTCGGCCACGGGACGGTCCGGTACGACGTGCTCGGGATGAGCGATCGCGTGCCCGACGACGACGAACTCGAGGCGATGGCCGACCTGGTGACGGAGGCGCTCGAGGACGGCGCGCTGGGGTTCTCGACCGGGCTGGTGTATCCGCCGCAGGTCAACGCCGACACCCACGAAGTGAGGACGCTCGCGGCCCGTCTCGAACCGTACGGCCGGCCGTTCGTCGCCCACATCCGTAGCGAGGGCCGACAGATCTGGGAGGCGCTCGACGAGTTCGCCGACGTCGGGAGCGAGGCAGGCGTACCGGTCCACCTCTCGCACTACAAGCTCTCGGGCCACGAAGGGCACGGGAAGGCCGACCGTGCCAACGCCTTCATCGAGACCTGCCGGGACAGGGGGATCGACTTCACCGCCGAGCAGTACCCCTACACGGCGGGCAACACGACCCTCGCGTCGGTGTTGCCGCCGTGGGTCCACACGGGGAGCCGCGAGGAGACGATGGCACGCCTCCGCGACGGGGACGCCCGCGAGCGGATGCGACGCGACATCGAGGAGTGGCGGATCGAGGGGTGGAACAACAACGCCGCGGCGATCGGGTGGGGAAACGTCGAGGTGACGGACGTCGACGAGGGGCCCAACAAGGGTTACGAGGGGATGCGAGTGGACGAGATAGCCGACGAGCGCGACGTCCACCCGGTCGACGCGGTCTGTGACCTCATCGTCGAGGAAGAGATGGAGGTCAACATGTTCGTCCACGCGATGGCCGAGGAGGACGTTCGGGAGATCATGGCGAACGAGCGGGTCGCCGTCGCCTCCGACGGGCTGTTCGGCGGGCGGCCACACCCGCGTGTCTACGGCACGTTCCCGAGAGTGCTCGGCCGCTACGTCCGCGAGGAGAACCTGCTGACCCTCGAGGAGGCGGTTCGGAAGATGACCTCGCTCCCGGCCCGCATCGTGGGCCTGGAGTCGAAAGGTCTCGTTCGCGAGGGGATGGACGCGGACCTGACCGTCTTCGACCCGGTGGCCGTCGGCAGCGACGCCGACTACGAGGACCCGGTCCGGTACCCGCGGGGCATCGAACACGTCCTCGTCGACGGCGAGTTCGTCGTCCGGGACGGGACGGTGACCGGACGAACCCCGGGGACGGCGATCCGGGCCTGACCGGACGCTCGACTCCTACGGTCGTGCGTACCGATGTACCGGCGATCACCCGGACGAGGTCGGTTAGCGCCGGTAAAAGACGACACACGACCGTATCAGTACTCGGTGATGACCTCGATCCCCTGCGTTTCGAAGTTCGTCATCGCCTCCAGGCGGTCGTTGAGGTCGTCGAGCGACACCTCCTTCGAGACGAGCTCGCCGGGGTGGATGCGGTCGCGCTCGACCATGCGGAAGATCTCGTCGTAGCGGGTGGGCTGCATCCCGTAGGAGCCGATGAACTCGAGCTCCTTGCGGACCATCTCGTCGGTCGGCAGGGAGACGTAGCCGCCCTCTTCCTTGGTCGTGAGGCCGATCTGGACGTGCTGGCCGAAGTGGGCCAGCGAGTCAACAGAGTTCTGACACGTTTCGGCGATGCCGAGCGCGTCGACCGAGACGTCCGCTCCCCCGTCGGTTATATCGTGGATCGCCTTCGGTACGTCCTCCGTCTCCCGGGCATTGACGGTCTCCACCGCGCCGAAGTTCCGCGCGAGGTCGAGCTTCTCGTCGTCGAGGTCGACCGCGACGACGTTCCCGCCGAGCGCCGTCGCGACGTCGACCGCCGAGAGGCCGATCCCGCCACAGCCGTGGACCGCGACCCAGTCGCCGGCCGAGACGTCCGCGCGGTGGGCCAGCGCGTGGAACGAGGTCATGAACCGACAGCCGAGCCCCGCCATCTCGACCGTGGAGACGCCCTCGGGGAGGTGATTGACGTTCACGTCCGCCCAGGGGGCGTGGATCTCCTCGCCGAACGCCCCCGGGACCGAGGGGTCGAACCCGAGCGACGGCCCGTTCTCGCAGACGTGTGTGTGGCCGTTCCGGCACCGCGAGCAGGTCCCGTCGGCGATCCGGAACGGGACGACCACTTCGTCGCCCTCGCGGATGTACTCGACCTCGTCGCCGGCCTCGATCACCGTGCCGGCGGGCTCGTGGCCCATGACCTGGCCGATGAGGTCCATCCCCGTGTAGTCGCCCTGCCAGCCGTGCCAGTCGCTCCGGCAGATACCACACGTCTCGACGTCGACTACGACGCCGTGGTCGGCCGCGCTCGGGCGTTCGACGTCCGTGATGTCGAGCGGTTCACCGTACTCTCGCAGGACTGCTGCGCGCATACCCCAACCCTTGACACTCCGTAACATAAACGGTCGGGTGCGGCGCGTGTGCCCACGTCGCTCGGTACGTACGGCCCCGTCACTCTCGTCCGGCGGGATCCGTCGGCTCGACGTGCGTGGCGGAAGAGCTTTGTCGGGCCCTCGCGGACCGCGGGCCGTGAGACGAGCGTGACGGGAAACCGCCTCAGAGAGCGCATCGAGAGCGACGAAGTGAGCATCGGGACGCGGATGCAGAACCAGTGGCCGGGGCTGCTCGAGATCATCGGACAGACCGAACGGTTCGACTACGTCGAGTTCCTCGCCGAGTACGCGCCGTACGACCTGCGCGACATGGAAAACATGGCCCGGGCAGCCGAACTCTCGGACATCTCGATGATGATCAAGGTCGACGCGGAGAACCGGGCGTTCACCGCCCAGCGCGCGATGGCCGCCGGCATCCAGAACCTCCTGTTCGCCGACGTCAGGACCGTCGAGGACGCCCGCGAGGCCGTCGCCGCCGTCCGACCCGAGCCGGAGTGGGACAACGGCGTCCGTTCCGACCGGCGGAACGGCTACGTCGGCGGCTACGCCTCGCCCGGCGAGGTCGTCGAGTGGTGCGAGGACGCCGTGATCGCGGTCATGGTCGAGAAGGCCGAAACCGTCGAGAACCTGGAGGAGATCCTCGAGATCGGCGAGATCGACATGGTGCAGTTCGGCCCGGCGGACTACTCGCTCAGCATCGGCAAGCCCGGCGAGTACGACGCCCCGGAGGTGCGGGAGGCCGAACTGACGACCATCGAGACCGCGCTCGACATGGGCGTCGCGCCACGCGCGGAGATCAACCACCCCGACGAGGCCGGCGAGTACCTCGATCTGGGGGTTCGGGACTTCAACCTCGCCACCGACACCAAGGTCGTCCACAACTGGTACGAGGAGCACGTCGGCAGACTGGCGGACGAGGCCGACGGGCACTCGCGGTAGGTAGAGGACGACCGGGATCGGACCAGTTCAGCCCCGGAACGACGGGGAGCGGTTCCCCTCGGGGAGTTCCTCGCCCGTGAGCGACTCGTACGCGGACGGGTTGAGGACGTTGATCGGCGGCTCGCCGTCGTTCAGGTTCACGATCGACTCGCACATCAGTTCGTGCATGTACCGGATGGCGTCGGTCGTCAGGCCCGCGACGTGCGGCGTGACGTGGATGTCCTCGATGTCGATCAGGGGATTGCCCTCGACGTCCGGTTCGCCCTCGAAGACGTCGATGGCGGCCCCGGCGAGTTCGCCCGCCTCCAGCGCCGCCGCCAGTTCCTCGTCCGGGTAGATCCCGCCGCGGGAGGTGTTGACGAGGTACGCCGAGTCCCGCATCCGCTCGAACGACTCGGTACCGAGCATGTAGTGGGTCTCCTCGGTCAGTGGGACGTGGACCGTGACGACGTCCGAGCTCCCGAGCAGCGTGTCGAGGTCGACCGTCTCCACCCCGAGTTCCGCGGCCCGCTCGTCGGACATGTACGGGTCGTAGACCTGCGCCTCGAGTCCGTCCTCGCGAAACGGTGCGAGGTTCGAGAGCACCTTCGCGCCGATGAGGCCCATCCCGACGAACCCGACGGTTGCGTGCTGGAGTTCGAAGCCGTAGTTCTCCGGGACCCGCACCTCCCAGCCGCGTTCGCGGAGGCCGTGTTCCATGGGCGGGAAGTTGTGGGCACAGGCGATGATCATCCCCGTCGCCGCCTGCGCGGCCGAGGCCGTCGGGCCCTGCGGGGCGTGGGTGGCGATCACCCCGTGCTCGGTCAGCGCGTCGAGGTCGAAGTTGTCGTAGCCGGCGCCACACCGCGTGACGAGCTTCAGGGAGTCGACCCCTTCGAGCGACGCGGCGGTGATGTCGTGCGAGTAGGAGACGTACGCGTCGACCCCCTCGAGGTCGGCCGGTTCGAGCTGCGGCCCGCGGTCCCGCGACAGGTAGCTGATCTCGACCTCGGGGTCCTCGTAGAGGGGCTCGAGCCCGCCGATGCGGTCCTCTCCGGGCTCTCTCCGATCGTACTCGACGGCGACGTGGAAACTCATGTACTGTGGTAGGGACTCCCGAAGAACCTACAAACGGTTTTCGGTTGCGGGATAGGGATCGGTGCGTCGGAACCGGGATCCGGTCGAGTGGCCGGAACGCGGACGGCACGTCGGGCGTCGGTACGCTCGTCGTACGGAGTTATCCGAACATCGTGCCGGGGTCGTGGAGGTGCTCGCGGGCGACGTCGTCGTCGAGGTCGAGACCGAGCCCCGGCGTCTCGGGCACCTCGATGTAGCCGTCCTGGATGAGCGGCTCGTCGGCGTCGTGGAGGTCGTCCCACCAGTCGACGTCGCGGGCGTGGTACTCGAGGACGTCGAAGTTCGGAACCGACGCGCCGAGGTGGACGCAGGCCATCGTCCCGATGGGGCCACAGACGTTGTGCGGCGAGAAGACGATGTAGTTCTCCTCGGCACGGTTGGCGATGGCCCGCGACTCGGCGAGGCCGCCGCAGGTCGTCGGGTCGGGCGTGATGATGTCGACGCCGAAGTCGTAGAGCAGTTGCTTGAACTCGTGGACGCGGAAGCGGTTCTCGCCGGTGGCGATGGGCACGCGGGAGGCGCGGGTCACCTCGCGCTGGGCCTCCATGTTCTCCGGCGGGACGGGGTCCTCGAGCCACATGAGGTCGTACGGCTCGAGCTTCCGGCAGACCCGCTTGGCGCTGTCGATGGAGTAGTCCCAGTGGATGTCGAACGCGAGGTCGATATCGTAGCCGATGGCGTCACGGATCGCCTCGACGGTCTCGCGCTTTCGCTCGATGGCCCCGTTCGACACCCGGCCGTTGTACGGGTCCGGGTGGTTGTCGAACGGCTGGTCGAGGTCGAACTTCAGCGCCGTAAAGCCCTCGTCGACGACCTCCTCGGCGACCTCGGCGTACGCCTCGACCTTGTACGCGTCGTCGCTGGCCGGGGAGTGGTAGCCGTGTTCGAGGGCGAACGCCTCGCCGGCGTGGCAGTCGGCGTAGATCCGCACCTCGTCGCGGTACTTGCCTCCCAGGAGCTGGTAGACGGGCAGATCGAGTATCTTCCCGGCGACGTCCCAGAGCGCGATCTCGATGCCGGAGGCGGCGGTGACGACCTTCCCTGTCGTCCCGCTGTGGCCCGACGTCTCCTGGACCATCCGGCGGAACAGCCGCTCTACGTCGAGCGGGTTCTCGCCGATCAGGAACCGCTTCATGTACTCCATGATCTCGGTGACGCCGCCGCCCCGGTACGACTCGCCGATGCCGACCACGCCCGCATCCGTGTGGACGCGGACGAGGTTCCACTCGAAGTTGCCCTTGATCACGCACGTCTCTATGTCGGTTATCTCTACGTCACGACCCTCGCCGCGGTTGGTCGCGTGGTTGGAGTAGTCTCTCATCGCGGTGTGGTAGTCGTTTACGGGGGGTGACGTATGCGTTTGGGTTCGCGCCGAGAGGTCGTTTGAGTTCTGGAGGATCGAACTGCTTCGAGCGTCGAGACCACCTCGAAAGCCCCCGACCCCTTTCAGTCCCGCCCTCGCCCAGTTTTCGATCGGCGATCGCATATCAGAAGACGGTCAGTGGCAGCCCCGCGGCGGAGGACCGGATCGACCTCTCAGACCCGGAACTCGTCGAGCGCGTCGCGATCCAGCGTGACGCCGTGGCCCGGGCGGTCCGGCACCTCGATGGCGCCGTCCTCGGGGGTGACCGGGTTATCGACCACGTCGTCGAACGACTTGACGTCCGTCTCGCGGTAGAAGTACTCCGCGAAGAGGCCGTTCTCGACGGCCGCCAGCAGCTGGACGTGCAGGTCCCAGTTGTAGTGGGGCGCGACGGGGATGTCGTACGTGGCGGCGGTGTGGGCGACCTTCATGAACTCGGTGACGCCTCCTACTACTGTGACGTCGGGCTGGACGATCTCGACGGCGTTCTCGCGCAGCAGTTCGGCGAAGCCGTACCGCGAGAACTCGAGCTCGCCCGCGGCGACCGGGTAGTCGAGCGCGGCGTTGACCTCGCGCATCAGGTCCACGGAGTCGGGCATCACCGGCTCCTCGATGAAGTAGGGGTCGTACTCGCCGAACGCGCGGCAGGCGCGGACCGCCTCCTGCTTGTTCTTCCACTTCCCGTTGGCGTCCATGAGGAGCGTCCGGTCGGGACCGATCGTCTCGCGGGCCACCCGCACCCGCTCGACCTCCTCCTCGAGCGGGAGGCGCCCGACCTTCATCTTCACCGTGTCGTGGCCCCGCTCGACGTACATCTCCATCTCCTCGCGCAACCCCGAGAGCCCCTTGCCCTCGCGGTAGTAGCCCCCCGAGGCGTAGGCGGGGATCGGTTCGGTCCCGCCCCCGAGGAGTTTCGCCAGGGACATCCCCGCCGCTTTCGCCTTGATGTCCCAGAGCGCGATGTCGACACAGGAGATGGCCCGCACCATCACGCCCTTGCGGCCGATCTGGACCGTGCCGTCGAACATCTCGCGCCAGAGCCGCTCGGTGTCCCGGGGGTCCTCGCCGACGATCATCGGCGCGAGCAGGTCCGACACCGCGTCGGCGACGAGCGGCGCCCCGCCGTAACCGAGCGAGTAGCCCAGTCCCTCGTGTCCCTCGTCGGTCCGTACGTAGACGATGGCGTGATCGCGCTCCTCGAGGGTTCGTGTCGCGAACGAGACGGGGCTGTCGAGCGGTATCGAGACCGGATACGCCTCTACCTCCGTGATCTCCATGCTGGATCGTGGCACACGGAGCGCCGTGATAGCCTTTTCCGTCGGTCTCCGGCCGCTCCTCGGTCCGCCGGATCCGTCTCCCGGGCGAGGTGACTCCCACCCGTCCGCCGGAGGTCGGGACGCCGGCTCAGACGGGACGCTCGGCGGCGGCCCGGAGGGCGTCGCGGGTGGCCACGAGTTCGGCCCGTCCGTCGCCCGTGGTCCCCTGCCTGATGCGCCGGGTGAGCGCCGTCGCGGCCTCCGCCTCGGCCTCGTGGAGGTCCGCCTCGATGCGGTCGGCCCGGGCGGCCTGTTCGGCCGTCAGCGAACCCGCCCGTGCCTCGGTCAGGAGTTCGCGGGCGTCCTCGCTCATCCGGAGGGACTGTCGGCCGTGTTCGGCTATCCGGGCGGTGCTGTTCGCCTCCCACCTGACCTCGACGGCCTCCTCCTCGAGCGAGGAGACGACTAACGCGGCCTTCGAGAGGCTCGCGTCGGCCGGCGAGACTCCGGGGACGAAGTCGGCCCGGGCGTCGATGGCGACGAACACGGCCTTCTCC
>JBEPXB010000094.1:0-7793 GCA_041642135.1 Halobacteriales archaeon
CATCAGCCCGATCTCGTCGGCGTGGCCCGCGAGCGCGACCGACTTCTTCCCGCTCCCCTCGTGGACCGCGACGGCGTTCCCGTAAGCGTCGGTCCGGACCTCGTCGGCGAACGGCTCGACGTAGTCGACCCAGACCCGCTGTCCCGGCGCCTCGAACCCCGACGGGCTCGGCGTCCGGAGCAGGTCGTAGAGGAACTCCCGCTGGCTCTCGTCCATGGGCCCGTCTCCACGCCCCGCCCGTATGAATCCTCCCGGAACGGGCCGGACGCCCGCCAGCCCGCGACCACTCCCGGCCTGCACAACGCATATCCCGGTCGGCACCGGACTCGGGGTATGGTCGACCTCACGCTCCTCCGGGTAGACGTCGACGTCGAATCGATCACCGCCGACGCGAAAGCGTACGCCCCGTTCGCCAGGTCGGTCGGCGAGGGCGATACTGACGAGGGCACGGACGACGGTGGGGGAGCCACCGTCGAAGTCGAGCGGGGTGGCGGGAGCAGTCGCGTGAAGGTCGGGCTGGCGGCCGCGCTCGTCGGTCTCGTCTTCCTCGTCGTCGCGGGGGTCATCCTCCGTCGGTACCTCACCGAGGGTGACGAGGAGGAGGACCTCGAGACGGCGGAGGTCGCGATCGAGTAGCGTCCGGACCCACGGACTGCCCGACGGCTCCCGGAAGACCGGCCCGCCCGTCCCACTCCGCCCCGTCGGATCTACCGGTCCCCGGCACCCGCTGCCCCCTCGACGATCCCCCTGACGTGCTCGAGTTCGTCGACGTTGACCGTGTGGCCCATCCCCTCGTAGATCCGCTCGGTGACCTCGGCGCCGAGGGCCTCGAACACCTCGCGGGTGTCGTGGACGCGCTCGACGGGGATGTGGGGGTCGACGTCCGAACAGCCGAGGAAGACGGGCGTTCCGTCCATCGCGTCCTCGCGGCCGGCGGCGTAGTCCTCGACATCGACCGTCTCGCCGATGAGGCCGCCGGAGAGCGCGAACGCGCCGCCGTAGCGCCGCGGGTTCCGCGCGGCGAACTCCGTGGCGAGACAGGCCCCCTGCGAGAACCCGCCGAGGACCACTCGCTCCTCGGGAACGCCAGCCTCGACGAGCGTCCCGACGGCGTCGGCGATGGCCTGCAATCCAGAGGAACGCCCAGGTTCGTTCGCCGACACGGGCGCGAGGAACGACTGCGGGTACCAGGTGTTCCGGTTCGCCCCCGGCGCGAGGTAGGCGACGCCGTCGACGTCGATCTCGCGGGCCAGGTCGAGGATGCCCCGCGCGGTCGCCCCCCGGCCGTGGAGCAGGACGACGCCCGCCCGGGCCTCCCCGGGCGGGACGCCCGCTCGCTGTGGCTCGGTCCCCTGATGTGGGCCGTCGACCCGCTCGCCATCGTCACCGTCACCGCCGTCCGGCCGGAACGCGTCCATACCCGTCGTACTCGTTCCGTCCGTAAGAACGCTCGCGGACACGGACGCGAGCAGGTGACGCCGACGTCACCGGGACTGCGGAGCCGATGGAGAGACGCCGCCCGCTCTGGCGAGTCGGACCCACGCCGCCCCGGAAGGTCTTTGCCCGCCGTCCCGGTAGGGACGGTGTGAGCATCTATCGTGTGGTCCGGGCGGTCGCGGACGCCTCGGGCGACGGGGCCGTCGACTGGGCGGCGGCGACCGAGGCGGCGAAGGCCGCGACCGAGCCGGGCTCGCTCGACCTGACCGAGGCCGAGCGGGCCGGCTACGCCGCGGACGTCCGGGAGGCCCGCGACCGGATCCGCGAGGTCACCGGCGTCGGGTTCGACCTCCCCGATACCGTGGAGGTACAGCACCGTCATCACTGGATCGACGCGAACGTGGAGACCTTCAGACGGGTGATGCGCCCGCTCGCCGACAGCGTCGGCCCGCTGCCCGGCCTCGCCCGGTCGGTCAACACCGGGTCGATGGCCGTCTCGCTGACGTTCCTCGCGAACAACGTCCTCGGGCAGTACGACCCGCTGCTGCTGGGCGAGGCGGCCGACGACCACAAGCTCTACTTCGTCCACCCGAACATCGGGAAGGTCGCCGCCTCGCTCTCGGTCGACGAGGAACGGTTCCGTCGGTGGATCGCGTTCCACGAGGTGGCCCACGCCGCGGAGTTCGGCGCGGCGCCGTGGCTCCCCGGTCACCTGGAGGCCGACGTCGAGGAGGCCTTAGAGGCGCTGAAACGGGGGAGCCTCGACCGCGAGGCGCTGAGCGCGCTCGACACCACCATGACCGCCGTCGAGGGGTACGCCGAACTCGTGATGGACCGGGCGTTCGACGACGAGTACGCCGACCTCCGGGCGAAACTGGAGGCCCGACGACGGGGTCGCGGGCCGCTGACGAAACTGGTCCGGCGGCTCCTCGGGCTCGGGATGAAGCGCCAGCAGTACGAGCGCGGCAAGCGGTTCTTCGACGCGGTCGCCGACGAGCGCGGCCTGGCGGGCGCGGCGGCCGTCTGGGAGCGCCCCGAGACGCTCCCGACGAGCGAGGAGATCGACGACCCCGCGCTCTGGCTCCGGCGGGTGCCTGCTCGTCGGTGACGGAGCCGGGGATAGAGAGACCGACCCTTCACGCCGCCCGGCGGCCCAGGTGGACACCGATGAGCGCCGCGAGGACGGCGAACCCCGCGAGGACCGCGAACAGGACCGCCGTCGAGTAGTTCGTGAGGAGGAACCCCGCCACCGCGGAGCCGAGCGCACCGACCCCGAAGACGGCGATGTACGTCCACCCGAACGAGAGCCCCCGGAGGTCGGCGGGGACGTGCTTCGAAATGACCTCCTGGTTGACGGGCGCCTCGAGGAAGACGAAGAACCCGAGCATCCCCGAGACGATCAGGAGGGGAACGAGGCCGGCGTTCGACGCCGGGACGAACGCGAGCGCGACGAGGGTGAGTACCGCGAAGTTGGCGACGAGGACGCGCTCGGCCCGGAAGCGGTCGACGAGCTTGCCGCCCAGGAACTGTCCGGCGCCACCCAGGACCAGTAGCCCAGAATAGACGTACTGGCTCGGTTCGAACGACCGGCCGGCGAACGTCACGGGGTCGAACAGCGGGAGCCGCGCGAGGATGTCGGGGAGGAACGTGAACGCCCCGCGGTAGTAGAGCCCGTAGAGGTTCCCGATGAAGAAGACGAGGAGGAATCCGCCGGCGAACAGGAGCCGCGAGTCCGACGCGAACCGGCGGAGCCCGCTTTCGTCCCCGGTCCCGTCCCCGTCGCCACCGCGACCGTCGTCGCCCCGCCCGTCGGCGACGGCCGTCTCGGCGTCGACCGCCGCCGTCTCGTCGAACTCCAGCCGGAGCGCGAGGACGGCCGCGAGGGCCGCCGGAACGACGAGCAGGGCGGCGACGGTCCGCCACCCGAAGAAGACGAGGAGTACGGCACCGAGCAGCGGGCCCGTCGCCACCCCGACGTTCCCGGCCGCGCCGTGGTAGGCGAACGCCGTCCCGCGCTCCTTCGCCCCGCGGCTGATCAGCGCCAGTCCGGCGGGATGATAGACGCTCGCGGCGACACCCCAGACGAGGAGACCGAGGGTGACGACCGCGAGGTTCGGGGCGGCGCTCACGAGCAGGAACCCCGCGCCCATCCCGGCCATGCTGGCGACGATGAGCCGCTTGGCGCTGAACCGGTCGGCGAGGGCGCCGCTCGGGAGCGCGCCGATCCCGGTGAACGCGTAGCTCGCGCCCACGACGACGCCGAGGAACGCGGCCGTCGTCGAGAAGGCGTCGAGCCAGACGACGACGAAGATGGGTATCACGAGTTCGTAGGTGTGGAACGTGGCGTGCCCGAGCATCGTGAACGCGGTGAGCGCCCGGTCGTTCCCGTCCATGGCCGGGGCACCACGCACAGTGTCATGAGTGTGTCCCTCACGCACGGGCCGGAGTCGAAAGGTGAAAGCGGCGGCGGCCCGCCTCCCGGGACATGCACGAGGGCGTCGTCCCCGGGTCGCGACTCGCCGGCGGGTTCGATATGCAGTCGACCGTCGAGAGCGGGCAGACCTACCTCTGGGACCGGGCAGACGGGGAGATGTTCGAGGACGCGGTCCCCCACGGGGGCGACGCCTGGTACCAGACCGTCCTGCCGGTGAGTCACACGTCGACGGGCGAGCCAGAGGTTATCCGGGCACGCTGGACCGGCGAGGACCTCGAGTGGCAGGCCTCGACCCCCGACGCGCCCGAGCATCTGACACATCTCCTCCGGCTCGACGACGACCTCGACGCCATCGTCGGCGCTTCGCCCGACCTGCAACTGCTCCACAGGGCCTACGACCGCTACCGCGGGATGCGCCTCGTCAGCGACCCGCCCTTCGGCTCGCTCGTCTCGTTCATCTGCTCGGCACAGATGCGCGTCGAGCGCATCCACGGGATGGTCCAGCGGCTCGCCCGCGCCTACGGCGAGACGGTCGAGTTCGACGGTGGGACATACCACGCGTTCCCGACGCCAGCACAGTTGGCCGGGGCCACGGAGGCCGACCTGCGCGACCTCTCGCTGGGCTACCGGGCGCCGTACGTGAAGCGGACCGCGGAGATGGTCGCCGACGGCGAGGCCGACCCCGCCGAGGCCGCCGGGATGGCCTACGAGGCCGCCCGGGAGTACCTCACCCGGTTCGTCGGCGTCGGCGAGAAGGTGGCCGACTGCGTCCTCCTGTTCTCGCTCGGGTTCTTAGAGGCCGTCCCGCTCGACACGTGGATCCGGACGGCCATCGCGGAGTACTACCCCGACTGCGACCGCGGGAACTACCGGGAGACGTCGCGGGCGATCCGCGAGCGGTTCGGCGGGGAGTACGCGGGCTACGCACAGACGTACGTCTTCTTCTACCTCCGGACGGGCGGGGAGTAGGGCGTTCAGGCGAACTCCCGGACCCGCTCCGCGGTCGCCCCCCGGAACGCCCGCATCTCGGACTCGTCCCACCCCTCCGCGACGGCGTGCCCGAGCCGGAACGCCTCCCCGAGCGTCGTCTCTAACAGCGCGTCGAACGTCGCCCCGTCGCCGAGGTCGGCCGCGAGCCGCTCGACGAGGTCCTCGGTGACGACGGCCGCCACGAGCGCCTCGGGATCGGTCGGCAGGTCCGGGCCGGCGTCCCCGGACGCCCTCGCATCGGGGTTCCGACGCACTGATCGGGTACCGTGGCTGTCCCGGACGACGGCCCCCGCCGCCGGGCCGTCGTACCACGCCGAGTCGGGCACCTCGTAGCGCTCGGGGTAGAAGTGTCTCACCGGGAGTTCCTTCTCGAAGGCGTTCACGGCCGCGAGTCCCAGTCCCTCGAACGCCCGGTCGACGGCGTCGTTCGGGAGCCACCGCTCGCGCTCGCCGTCCCAGGCGTCGAACCCCAGGAACGGCGGGAGCCGGGCCCAGTCGTACTCGACCCCGTCGCGGACGGTGGCGACCCCGTAGAAGACGAGTTCCGCGGGGTGGCTCGCCTCGCGCAGGAGCGCCTCGACGTCGAACGACCGCTCCACGTGTCGGACCGCCCGCCGGAGCCGGAGGGGTGGGTCCCCGGCGAACGTCCGCTCGCCGGCCGCGAACCGGAGGTACCCTCCGTCGGCGACACCGAACCGGAGGGCGTCGCCGACCACGAGTTCGCGTATCCAGACGCTGCCCTCGAACGACGGCGCGTCGGGCGCGTCGAGGTCCGGGAGCGGCGGGTAGGGCTTCACGGACGCTCGGTTCCGTCCGGGGAGGCATAAACGCTCGGCGCACGCGGTCGGTAGAGGGTCGCCGGCGACCGACTTTTCGGCGACGAGTGCGTACCACCGTTCATGACCGACGACGACCGGATCCGCGCGCACGTGTTCGTCTCCGGGCGCGTCCAGGGGGTCTACTACCGTGCGAACACCCGCGACACCGCCCGCGAGCACGCGATCGACGGCTGGGTCAGGAACCTCGACGACGGGCGGGTAGAGGCGGTCTTCGAGGGGCCGCGCGAGGCCGTCGAGTCGATGGTCGAGTGGTGTCACGAGGGCTCGCCGCGCGCGGACGTGCGCGACGTCTCGGCCGAGTACGGGGAGCCGGAGGGGCTGGAGGGGTTCGAGATACGGCGGTGAGTCGTTTCGGGCGCGTCGTCGCTGAGATCGGGTGAGTCGTTATCGAAACGGTCGGAACCACCTCGAAAGCCCCCGACCGTTACGCGAACCCCGGCGACGTAAGCACCGCAGGCCGAAGGCCGAGGAGCGCAACGAGCCGCGGGAGCGTAACGGTCGGCCCCTTTCAGTCCCACCCGACAATGGTTGCCCGACTAGCTGACGAGGGTGGGATTGAAAGGGGCGACCGCGCGGCGGCTCCGCCGTCGCGACGTGCCGAGGCCGGCGAAGCCGGCTTCGCGGGCGCTGGTGGAAGGCGGGCGACGTAAGCACCGTGGTTCGAGAGACGCCTCCGGTGTCTCTCGTCATCACGAAACGGCTTCGCCGTTTCGAACGACAACGCAGTGAGGAGTGCAGCGAGCCCCTCGACTCCAGCGCCTCGGGGCTTTCGAGGTGATCTCAGGCGAGTACTTGCACGAACGGTTCCCCGATGGACAACGTCCTCAGAACCCTTCCCGCATCCCTTAACCGAACCCCCGCCGAACGCCCGGCCATGATACCGGCACGGGAGGTTGCGGTCCTCGACGCGAACGCCGAGGCCCTCGGCGTCCCCCGAAAGCAGCTGATGGAGTCGTCGGGCAACGCCGTCGCCCGGGCGGTCCGCGACCTCGCGGATCCGGGCGCGAGCGTCGCCGTCGTCTGCGGCCGTGGCAACAACGGCGGCGACGGGCTGGTCGCCGCCCGTTTCCTCGCCGACTACGACGTGACGGTCCACCTGCTCGGACGACGCGAGACCATCTCGACCCGCATCGCCGCGGAGAACTGGGAGGCCCTCCGCGAGTCGGAGATGGACGCCCGCGAGGTGGGCGACTCGACTGATCTCGATCTCGGCGACCTCGAACCGGACCTCGTGGTCGACGCGATGCTCGGGACGGGCATCGCCGGTGCCCTCCGCGAGCCGGAACGGACCGCCGCACGGGAGATGAACGGATCGAGCGCCACGATACTCTCCGTGGACGTCCCCTCCGGCGTGGACGCCGACACCGGGGAGGCGTACGGGGGAGCGGTGGAAGCCGACCACGTCGTGACGTTCCACGACGCGAAGCCGGGACTCGCCGACCTAGACGCCGCGGTCCGGGTCGAGCCCATCGGTATCCCCGAGGCGGCCGAGACGTTCGTCGGCCCGGGAGACCTCCTCCGGCTGGGCCGGGATCCACAGAGCCACAAGGGCGACCACGGCGAGGTGCTCGTGGTCGGCGGCGGGCCGTACACCGGCGCGCCGACGCTTTCCGCCCGGGCGGCGCTCCGCGCCGGGGCCGACCTCGTCCGGGTCGCCTGTCCGGAGGCTATCGCCCGCGAGGTCCAGGGGTTCAGCGAGGACCTGATCGTCCGGCCGTTCGCCGGCGACCACCTCCTCCCGGGCCACGTCCAGCGGCTCGGCGCGATGGCGACCGAACACGACACGGTCGTCTTCGGACCCGGTCTCGGCGACCACGAGGAGACACTCGAGGCGGTCCGGTCGTTCCTCGGAACCTACGAGGGGACCGCCGTCGTCGACGCCGACGCCCTCCAGGTCGTCCCGGAGGTCGACACCGAGGCGACGCTGATCTGTACGCCACACCAGGGCGAACTCGTGAAGATGGGCGGGGAGACGAGCGACGACTGGCGCGAGCGGGCCGACCTCGTCGAACGCTTCGCAACCGAGGTCGGCCACGTCCTCCTCGTCAAGGGGGCATACGACGTGGTTTCCGACGGCGAGCGGACGCGGGTGA
>JBEPXB010000095.1:0-7784 GCA_041642135.1 Halobacteriales archaeon
CTGGTCGGAGTGACGATCCGTGGAACACTCATGACCCGACCAGCCACTCGAACGGCTCTCGGCACGAACCCGAAGTAGAACCCCTGCTGTGCTGGGATCACCACACACTGTACCGCGAGGCGGCCGGAGGCCGCCGAGCGGCCTTTTTCACCCATGTTTTTGCAAGCGGGGGTCCCGCAGGCCGAGTGGAGCGAGGCCGAGGAGACCCCCCGCAGCAAAAAGATGGTCGCTAGAACGGTTCGACGTGCGGCCGCAGGTCGAGTTCGAGCGTCCACGTCGAGCGGTCCTGTTCGACGAGGTTCCAGTACTCGTTCGCGATGGCGTCGGGGTCGAGGTACTCGTGTTCGGCCCGGTCGCCGGTGTCGGTCCCGGGCGCGAGTATCTGCCCGTCGACGACGACGTGAGCGACGTGTATCCCACGCGGACCGAGTTCGCGGGCCATCGATTCGGCGAGCCCGCGGGCGCCGAACTTCGCCGCGGAGAAGCCGACCGCGCCCTCCCGCCCCCGGACCGAGGTGGTCGCCCCCGTGAACAGCACGGTGCCGCCGTCGTTTTCGACCATGTCGGAGACGGCCTCCCGCGCGCAGAGGAACGCCCCCTCGACGCCGACGGCGAGCGCGCCCCGGAACCCCTCGAGGTCGCTCTCGAGGAGCCCGGTCCAGGACGCGCCGCTGGCGTTGAACGCGAGGAGGTCGACGGGATCGAACGCCTCGCGGACCGTCTCGAAGCCCCTCTCTACGGCCTCGGGGTCGGCGACGTCGACTGTGACGGCCAGTCCGGAGTCGAGTTCGTCGGCCAGCTCCTCTACGAACCCGGGGCTCCGGGCGAACAGCGCGACTTCACAGCCCTCCCGGTCGAACCGGCGGGCGAGCGACGCGCCGAGACCCGGACCCACGCCGGCGACGACGGCAGTACGTGTCATGTCGGACCGGACGAACGTGAGCGGCATAACCGTTTCCCGGCGGAGTACGGGGGCGACTGACGCCGGACGGTGCCAGCGAATTTTGCCGGTAGCGGGCCGAAACCCCGCGGAAACCCGCTGTCACGTTTTCCCGTATCACAGTATTATTATGTCCCTACCACCCCTATCTGGACGTATGCCGGAGTGCCAGAACTGTGGGACTTTTGTAACGAACGCTTACGCACGAGTGTTCACGCCGAACGGGGTCGACAACCCCCGAGTCTGTCCGCAGTGCGAGGACAAGATCCGGGACGGGGCGGGCGTCCGCGAGGCCCGCTCGACCCGGCGGACCTGAACCGACGACTGCCGAACACCGACCGACGACTGCCGATCAACGACCGCCGTCCGCTCCCGCCCGGCGGACGGCTCCCTACCCTTCCTCCTCCGACCCCGCACCCGCCCCGGCGGCCAGCGACCGCGCCGTCTCGAGCAGTTCGTCCGCACGCGACGCCTCGCGTGCCTCCGCGGTCACCCGCACCAGCGGCTGTGTCCCGGAGGCGCGGACGAGGAACCATCCCTCGCCGACGTCGACCCGGACCCCGTCTATCGTCGAGACGTCGTCGTAGCGTTCCGCGACCGTCTCGTGAATCCGGTCCATGACCGCGCGCTTGTCGGCCGTCCGGAGCGAGTCCCGCCGGATGGGGTAGGTGGGAACCTCGGCCGCCCGGTCGGCAAGCGGCCGTTCGGCGGCGAGGTCCGCGAGTTTGACGGCGGCGAGCGGGCCGTCCGGACAGAGCGTCTCGCCGGGCCAGATCCACGCGCCGCTGGGCTCGCCGCCGAACGCCGCGCCCGCCGCCACAGCCGCCGCGACGTGGACGTCACCGACCGGCGTCCTCACCGTCTCGACCCCCCGATCGGCGAGGAAGTCCTCGACCGCGAGGCTCGTGTCAACCGGGACCGCGACCCGGTCGCCAGCGGAGGTGCTCGCCCCCGCGAGCACGGCGAGGAGGACGTCGCCCGAGAGGAACGAGCCGTCGGCCGCGACCGCGCGGGTCCGGTCGGCGTCGCCGTCGTGGGCCACCCCGAGCGCGGCGTCGGACTCGCGGACGAGCGCGGCGAGCGACCCGCAGTTCTCGGCCGTCGGCTCGGAGGGTCGACCCGGGAACCGGCCGTCGGGCGTGGCGTTCAGCGTCTCGACGCGACAGCCCAGCCGGGAGAGCGCCTCGACGGTCACCCCGCCGGCACCGTTGCCGACGTCGACGATCACCCCGGGCGGTTCCTGCTCGCCGAAGTCGACCGGGTCGACGAGCGCCTCGACGTGTCGCTCGAACGCGTCGGCCGCCTCGCGGGTGCCGAGCCCGTCCCACGGCTCGAGGGACCAGTCGGCCGTCTCGACCCGTTCGGTGATCCGTTCGCGACGGGGAGCGTCGAACGCCTGCCCGGACGGCTGCCAGAGTTTGAGGCCGTTGTCCGGGGGCGGATTGTGCGAGGCGGTCACGGACACCCCGGCGTCACAGCCCTCCCAGCCGACCGCGCGTGCGACCGTCGGCGTGGCCGCCAGCCCCAGGTCGAGGACGTCCGTTCCGGTCTCGCGGAGGCCGGCAGCGAGCGCGTCGAGGAGGATTTCGCCGCTCTCGCGTGGGTCTCGACCGACGACGACGCGGTCGGTTTCGGCGCCGACCGCCCGGCCGACCGACAGCGCGAGGTCCGCAGTCACGGCCTCGCCGACCGGACCCCGGATACCGCTGGTGCCGAACATGCCGGGAGGAGGACGGGCAGGGGCAAAGTACCTGCTGGACCTCGAAGCGAGCCATCCGCCTGACCTCGGTCGCAGGTCGCGTGCGTGTCCGTCGAGGGTCGTCGATGGCCGTCGCGAGGCCGGTCGGACCGGCTCGTCGGGTTTTTGTCCGGGGGGACGGATCCGGGGAGCATGAAGGCCAGCGGCGGCGAGGACGGGGCGAAGCGGCGGGCCGGGGAGTCCGCCGCGGACCGCGTCGACGACGGGGACGTGGTCGGCCTCGGGACGGGGAGCACCGCGGCGCACGCCATCCGGGCGCTCGGGCGTGCGGTCGACGCCGGCGCCGACCTCCGGGGGATACCCACGTCTTACCAGTCCCGGCAGCTCGCCCGCGAGTGTGGCGTCCCGTTGACGACCCTGGAGGAGGCGACGCCCGACGTCGCCATCGACGGCGCCGACCAGGTCGCCGGGTTCGACTGCGTGAAGGGCGGCGGCGCGGCCCACGCCCGCGAGAAAGTGGTCGACGCCGCCGCCGACCGGTTACTGCTCGTGGTCGACCCCTCGAAGGAGTCGGCGTTCCTCGACCACCCGGTCCCGGTGGAGGTCCTCCCGGACGCCGCGCCGACGGTGAGCGAGCGCGTCGCCGACCTCGGTGGCGAGCCGACGCTCCGGGCCGCCGAACGCAAGGACGGCCCCGTCGTCACCGACAACGGCAACCTCGTGCTGGACTGTGCGTTCGGCGCCATCGGGGAGCCGAGCGAACTGGCGACCGAACTCTCGACCGTCCCCGGGATCGTCGAACACGGTCTCTTCGTCGGCCTGGCCGACGAGGTCCACGTCGGGAGCGAGGAGAGCGTCGACGTCCGGACCCGGTGAGGCCGAATGCACGGGAGGTGACCGGGGACACCCGTCGTTCCGGTCGTGGCCGTCAGTGCGGGTCGTAGCTGTCCGGGACGGTGGATCGAACGCCGAACGTCGACCGCTGAACGGAGCGGCCGCTGGTCCGTCGGTCGTCGAAAGAATACGGGGGTTCGGACCGGCTTAGAGGTCGCGCGGCTGGACCGTCTTCCGGTCGTTCTCGGAGGCGCGACGGGCGGCGTCCTCGAGCAGTTCGGCGACCTCGCCGTCGAGGGCGTCGTAGAAGTCCGAGGCCACGTTCATGTCGTCGAGCGCTTCCTTCACGGCGGCTTTGACAATCAGGTCTGCCATACGGGTGATGGTTGACGAGCGGGCTTTATAATATTTCCCAATTCAACCCGGTCTCGACCCGTCTATCGCCCGTTTAGCCCCCTCGATGACGCGCGATCCCTCGCGATAAATCATCTCTTCCGACATATTAATGTATCATAACCATACAGTCTTATTTTCCGTTATCAAATAACATACTTCAGATAGTCGTAGCTACGTGATTTCCTCCTCACGGGACGGAGCACCGTCGCGGCGCGCCGGGTCCGCTGTCGAGGGGAGGGGTTCGATCCGGAAATGTGCGGTAGGCCACCGCATGCCGAGACTATATCAAGGTCCGACCCCTATATCGTACAGCCGACGGGGCGGAGACCCGAGTCGGCAGCCAGAATGCCCAGATGTGACCACTGCGATGCGCACGTCTCGGACCGCTTCGCCCGGGTGTTCGCCGACGCGAACGGGCGGATCTACGCCTGCCCGAACTGCTCCGCGAACGCCGGGATCGCCGAGGTCTCGAGGGAGCGCGCCTACGAGATGCGGCCCTAACGGCGTGGACCCGCGACCGGCCCACTGGGTGTCGCCGTCGTGACGCGACCGACCGGGAACCACTACGTCTACGTCCTCGAGTGTGCCGACGGGACGTTCTACACGGGCTACACCACCGACCCGGAGCGCCGGATACGAGAACACGACGCCGGTGAGGGGGCGAAGTACACCCGCGGGCGGACACCCGTCGAACTCCGACACGTCGAGCGTTTCGAGTCGAGGTCCGCTGCGATGTCCCGGGAGTACGAACTGAAACAGCTCTCGCGGGCGGAGAAGGAGGGGCTGGTCGAGGGGTCCGACCCGGAGCTGGAGCCGGGGGGATCGGCAGACGGGGAGCCGTAGAGGACACCATCGGTCCGACGTGCGCTCGTCCGTGGACACGCCACGGTCGGGACCTTCGTGACCCTTCGGGGGGCCTTCGGGAGGGTTATACCGCTCGCGCGTCCACCGTCGGCCATGGTCGGGCCGGCCCGACGGTTCAAGACCGCCGACATCGCCCAGCAGCTGGTCGGCGGGTTCCTGCTGGCCGGCCCGTTCGTCGTCACCGAGGAGGTGTGGGTCCTCGCGGCGAGCATGAGCCTCCTCCAGGCACTGGTGACCGTCGGCATCGTCTTCGCCATCGGCTACGGCGCCCTCTACAAGGCCGAGGACCGCGACCCCGACCGCGAGCGGGAGTTCGGGGGGGTTCCGCTGCGGTTCCTCTCGCTGATGGCCGTGGCGTTCGGGTCCGTGCTCGTCCTCGCGCTGGCGTTCGACGCCCCGGCGACGTTCCTGGACGGGGCGACGACGGCGGAACAGGCGTTCGTCACCGCCAAGGCGGTGAGCGTCGGCGCCGTCTTCTCCGTCGTGGGCGCGGCGACCGCCGATTCCGTGTTCTGATAGGGATCATCGTACTCGTTCGTCACTTTTCCACCCGGGACCACCCGGCTGGAGAGAGGTGTCCGATCGGACCCTCCGGATCGCTACGATGATCCGCTGGCTACGATGATCCCTACGAGGCCGTCGGACGGGACGTCTACCGAGACATCCACTCGAGCGTGCCCCGACGGGCGACCCCGAGAACTGGAGGTTTAAGAGCGACCGCCTCCCGTGGGGAGGTATGGAGTACGACCTCGCGATCGAGGGGTCCCCCGAGACGGTACCCGGGGGAACCGGTGTGCTGCTCATCCACCCGAGCACCGGAGAGACCGACCGGATCGACACGGAGTTCCTCAACATCGACACCGACCACCGGCTCGTCGTCTCGACCCGGACGACCGCCCGGGAGGTCCAGCAGAAGCTCGAGTACTACGGCGTCGACCCGGAGAACACGGTCATCCTCGACACGCTGTCGGTCGAGCGGGGCTACTCCCGACGGAGCTCCGACCGGGTCCACTACGTCGCCGCACCGGACGACCTCGACGGCATCGTCGCCCAGGTCCGGGAGTTCCTGGAGGAACACGACGGCAAGCTCCGGGTTAGCCTCGACTCGATCACCGAGATGGCCTACTACGCCGACGAGGAGCGCGCGCGAGCCGCCGTCGAGGAGATACTCGACCTGCTCGAGGCGCACGACGCCGTCGGCCTGTTCCACCTCGCCGAGGAGGTCCACGACCCCGAGATCGTCGAGGGCTACCGCGACCTGTTCGACGGCGTCGTCGTCCTCGACGCCGACGGCACCGTCACCGCGGAGTTCTGACGGGGGCTACGACCCGGCTACGGGTCAGTCCTCCTCCAGTTCGGCCAGCGTCCGCTCGATCCACTCGACCGCGTACTCCGCGCCGTGGTGGCGGTAGGCCGCCGTGTCGAGCGCGCCGAAGGGCGTCGGCGGGTCGACCCCGTGCTTGACGGCGCTGCAGGCGAGTTCCGCGGCGGCCGCGAACGACGTCTCGCCCGTCGCGACCTCCCTCGCGAGCTCCGAGAGCCGCGGTTCGAGGCGTTCGCCGGCGTCGACCCACGCGTCGTAGAGGGGGGCCAGGTCCGCCGAATTCGTCGAACCGGTCGGGTCCGCCGAGTCGGTCAGGTCCGCCGAGTCCGCCCGATCCGTCGAAGCCGCCGGCCCCCACCCCTCGAACGTCTCCCGGGTGTGGAGCCCGACGTAGGCGTCGTAGACGGCGTTGGCGAGCTGGTAGATGTCCGCGGGCGAGAGCCGGACGGCGGCCGCGAGGTCGGCGTACCGCTCCTCGAAGAACCCCAGGAAGTGCTCGGGGAGTCCGGTGCCGGCCTCGACAAACGCCTCGGCGATCAGGAAGGAGACGAACGCCTCGGGCGAGCCCTCCAGCCGGGGCTTTACGAACACCGTCGGCGGCTCGGTCTGTCGGGTCCAGGCGACCCCGCCGTCCCCCGGCATCCCGATCGTGAACTCGCCCCCGGCGAGTCGGTGGAGCTGTTCGGGCGCGTCCGGCGGAACCCACTCCGCGGGATACGTCAGGGGATCGAACCGGTCGACCATCGGCCCGAGGTTCTCCGCGAGCTCCGGCGGGAGCACCTCGAAGTCCCCCGCCACGTCGAGGACGAGCGCGCCCGGCGCGTGGCTCACCCGCACCGTCTCGAGCGCGGCGGGGAGGTCGCGTCGCTCGAACATCCTCAGAGCGCCATCGCCAGCACGATCGCCACGCCGAGCAGGCCAGCGACCGCTACGGTGCCGAGGACGACCTTCGTCGCGTCACTCATACCCGGGGCTACCGCCCGGGGGGTGGTTAAGTGCTTCAGTTCGCTCCGGAGGGCAGCCGTCTCGGGAGAGCCTCGTGCACGGAGTTCTGTTCATCCAGGTCGATCACGCACGAAAGTTCCACTCGAAAAGGAGGTTCGAATGACGGTTGCGCTACCCACCTTCCGTGAGGTATGTGAGAGCTCCACTCGAAACGAAGGGGTTCGCGTACGGTTCGCTCGCGCTCGTGTTCGGGCCGGGAGGACTCGGGAGGGGCCGAGAGGATCGGTCGGCCGATACCCGCTCATACGGACGGTTGTGGTCTTTTACCGGTGAACCCCGACCCGGCCCGGGCGTTCGCCGGTAAATCGTTACAACCGTCCGTATCAGTCGTCACCGGGCGTCACCCCCCGTCCCGAGCGGGCCACCGCGACCCACCGGCCGGAGGCGAACCGGGCTGTGTTGACGGCGGCCTTCACGTACAGCCCCGCGAGGATGGCCGCGAAGACGGCGCCGAGGCCGAGCCCCATCCCGGGGGCGACCGAGAGCGGGCCGACCGCGAGACCACCGAGCGAGAACGGCCCGACGGTGACGGCGTAGCCGACCGGGAGCGCGAGGAAAGCGATGGGGAGGCGGACGAGGTACGTCCCGACGACGGTTCCGTAGAACGGCCACCGGGTGTCGCCGGCTCCCCGTAGCGCGCCGCGCATCGTCCGCGAGAGCGAGAACCCCGCGACGCCGAGGGCGAACACCCGGACGAACGTCGCCGTCAGCGCGACGTCCTC
>JBEPXB010000096.1:0-7754 GCA_041642135.1 Halobacteriales archaeon
CTCGTCGGGGCGTACCTCGCCCGCGAGCCCATCGGGCTCACCGGTGCGCTCGACGTGGGCGTCACGGCGACCATCCTCTCGACCATCACGCTGGTCTGGATGGTGACGCTCCTCCGCGTGGGCCGGAGGGCCTCGCGGGAACTCGTCGAGTCCGCGGACAGCGTCGATCAGTCCGTCGTCCCTATCTTCCAGAACGTCTGGACGCTGGTCGTCCTCGGGGTCGGCGGGTTCCTCCTGCTGACCTACTGGAACATCAACGTCACGCCGCTGCTCGCCTCGGCGGGGGTGCTCGGCATCGTCGTCGGGCTCGCGGCGCGGGACACCATCGCGAACTTCTTCGGCTCCATCGCGCTCTACTTCGACGGGACGTACAAGGTGGGCGACTACATCGTCCTCGAGACGGGCGAGCGGGGCCGGGTCGAGGACATCTCGATCCGTTCGACGGTCGTCCGGACGCGCGACGACGTCCTGGTGACGATCCCGAACTCGCGGCTGAACTCCGCGACCATCGTCAACGAGTCCGTCCCCGAGCGCGAACGCCGTATCCGCATCCCGGTGGGCGTCGCCTACGGTTCGGACCTCGACGGCGTCGAGGAGACGCTGCTGTCGGTCGCGGAGGACGAATCGCTGGTGCTCGAACAGCCGAAACCCCGGGTCCGCGTTCGGGGGTTCGGCGACAGCGCCGTCGACGTCGAACTGCTCTGCTGGATACGCGACCCCGTCCTCCGGGGCCGGGCGAGCCACCTCCTCAACAAGGGGGTGTACGCGGCGTTCGAGGAACGCGGGATCGGCATCCCGTTCCCGCAGCGGGACGTCCACGTCGTGGAGAGCGGTCCCGTGGCCTCCGGGGACGGAGCCGCGGCCCGTCCCGTTGAAGATGTAGGGACCGAAACCGGGGCCGACGACGACTGACGGCCCGTCGTTCGGGGCCGGAACCCGTCGTATCAGTCGTACCGCGAGTCGTCGAGCGGGAGTTCGAAGTCCCCCTCGACGACCGACTCGCTCCCGGCTTCGACCTCCAGCGCGGCCCCGCACTCCGGGCAGGGCAGCGCGAGGATGAACACGACGTCCTCGCCGTCGTTCGCCGTCCGGAGCACGTCGACGTCCGACGGGTAGACGTACTCGGCGTCCAGGTCGTGGGTACACTCGTCGCTCATCGTCGTATCGTCACCTCCGACCGGCGGTAGTCCGTTCCCCTCCTTCAGCGCTTCGCCGGTTCCCGGGCTTCGGGTGCTCATAGGGGTTATCGTAGTCGGCCGGAGAATTCGCTCCGCCACCGCACTCCGGTCGCGTGAGCCCGGGCAGGGAAGCTATGAATAACTACGATAACCCCTATCAGTCGACTTCCGTGCGCGAGGGGAGCAGCACCCAGAAGACGACGATCACGCCAGTCAGCCCCGAGAGGAGGAGGAAGGCGGCGTCGAACAGTCCGGCGTCGGCGAACAGCCCCACGACCGTCGAGCCGGTCGAGCCGACGCCGAAGAAAACAGTTCGAAGAAGCCCCCAGCCCGACCCCTGGACGGCTTCGGGGAGCTCGCGGACGACGTAGGCGCTCGTGAGCGGACCGATGGCGATGCGGACCCCGAGCAGCGGGACGAGGAGCGTCAGGCCGAGGCCGGGGCCGGTGAACGGGAGCGCGACCAGCGTGACCGTCGAGAGGACGACGAGGACGAGTATCGTCGGACGCTCGCCGTACCGGTCGGCGAGGGTCCCGGAGAGGGGCTGGGCGACCGTCGCGAAGACGAACATGAGGCCGAACAGCGCCGCGGCGAATCCCCCGTCCAGCCCCTTCACCTCGACGAGATACGTCGGGAGGAACGAGAGGATCGACTGGTAGGTGAAGATGAACAGCACCATCCCGCCGCTCGCGAGCAGGACTGTCCGGTCGGCGAGCGCTGCGGCCGTCCGGGTGACCGTCTCCCGTGGCGAGAGGCCGCCCTCGTCACCGTTCCCGTCTCCGTCCGTCGCCCGTCCGGTCCGCGGGACGACCCGCCAGAGCGCGACGACCACGACCGCGAAGGCTGGGAGAAGCGCGAGGACGGCCGTCCGCCAGCCGAACCGGCCGGCGAGCGCGGTGACGGCAAAGGGGAGCGCCGCGGCGCCGAGGCTGCCGGCCGCGAACGTCACCGTGTAGGCGGTGTTGACCGTCTCCGGGAACGTCCGGGAGAGGAGCATGTCCCGCGGGGTCCCGAACAGGCCTGCGCCGACGCCGAAGGCGCCGCAGGCGATGAGGAAGACCGCGAACAGCGGCGCGGCGTAGAACAGCCCGAGACAGCACGTCCCGAGGGCGACACCGGCGATCAGGAGCCGTCGTTCGCCGATCCGGTCGGCGACGATCCCGCCCGGGAACTGCATCGCGGCGTAGGCGAACCAGAGGACCGTCAGCGCGAAGCCCGCGGTCGCGTTCCCGACGGCGAACTCCGCCTTGATCCCCGGGAGGAGCGCCGGGAGCGCCACCCGGAACCCGTGGACGAGAAGCCAGCCCGCCGCGACCGCCAGCAGCGTCCACCCGTGTCCACCGCGGAGCCGCCCGACCGCCTCCCGGACGGCGCTCATCGACCGACGGCCCCGCGGGCGGTGTCGGTGGACTCCCGGGCGGTCGTCGGGTGTCGTGGGGTCGTCTGCCCGGCGCTGTCACTCGGTGGGTCGCTCCGGTGGTGGCGGTCGACGGCGTCGCCCTGCGGGCATCGGTCGGTCGGGGACATCGGAGGCTGGGTACGTGGTCGGGGACCCCGGCCGTGGACAATAATCCACCTACTCCGTGCTCGTGTGACTCGAGTGTGGCTTCCGCACGCGAGGAGGGAACGAGTATCCGCCGCCGGACCGTGGGCCCCGTCGTGAAGGTCAGAGAGGTCCTCCCGCGCGACGCCATCCCGAGCATCGACGACCCGACGTTCGCGCCGTCGTACTTCGGCGACCCGGTGACGAGGTCGTCGTCGTGGAGGTCGACGACGCCCCCGCGTGGGCGTACCCGATACGGGTACTCGGTTACCACGAGATCGTCAACGACCGGATCGCCGGCCGGCCGGTCGCGGTCACCTACTGCCCGCTGTGTCGCTCCGGGGTGGTGTTCTCCCGCGAAGTCGGGAACACCACGCTCGAGTTCGGCGTCTCCGGGCAGCTCCACGACGCGAACCTCGTCATGTACGACCGCGAGACGGGGACCTACTGGAGCCAGCTCGACGGGAACGCCATCGTCGGCCCGCAGGTCCCCCGCGAACTCCGGATCCTCCCGAGCACCATCACGACGTGGGAGCGGTGGGAGCGAGGGCATCCGGAAACCGAGGTGCTCTCGCGGGACACCGGCGTCTACCCGGCGTCGGTCTACGGCTCGGGCCCCTACGCGGGGTACGCGAACAGCTCGCGCGTCGGCTTCGGTGTCGACCGGGTCGACGACCGGCTTCCCGCCGAGGAGCTCGTCTACGGGGTGACCGCCGGCGGCGCCTCGACCGCGTACCCCGAGTCGGTCGTCCGGAGTCGGGGCGTCATCGACGACGAGGTCGGCGGCGTCCCCGTCCTGGTCGTCGAGGCGCCGGACGACGGGAGCGTACGGGTCTTCGTCCGCGAGACGGCGAACGGAACCCGGTCGTTCGACGCCGGCGACGGCGTGCTCGTCGACGACCGGGGGAACCGGTGGAGCTACGACGGCGAGGCGCTCGACGGCCCGAGGGCGGGCACCCTGCTCGAGCGGCTCCCCACCCACGGCGTCTACTGGTTCGCGTGGAGCAGTTTCAACCCGGAGACCGACGTCTACGGGGGGAACGCGACGGAGCAGTAGGGGGAGACGGCCGGTCGTTACCGGGTGACGACCGCCGAGGCGTCCTCGGTCGTGGTTGCGGAGCCGTCACCGACCAGCGAGTAGACGCGCTGTCTGGCGTCGACGAAGGAGATGCGCGACTCGACGATGTCGTGTTCCTCGAGCCGCTTCAGTGCGTGCCGAACCGTCCGGGCCGGCAGGAGCGTCTCGGTCGCGAGTCCGGACTGGGTGAGCTCCCCCTCGTACTCGAGCGTCTTGGCGACGAGTTTCGCGCTCGGCGGGAGGTCCCGTAGCGCGCTCGCCGGCGGCTCGGACGACGGGGCGGATTGACCGGTCATCTGTGTCGAGTGTGGAACCGCCACCCCCTTAATCGACCATCGGACGTGCGCCGTTCGCGCACAGTCGATCGGGCGTCGGCGCCGGACCGCCGCGGCACACCACCCCTCAGCCGGACCGGAGCAGGTCGTCGAGGAGCCCTCCGACGGCCTCGAACTCGTCGTCGGTCACCTCGTGGCCGAGGCCCGGGTAGACCCGCTCGGTCACGTCGGCGTCGAGCGAGCGGAACGCCTCGGCGGTCCGGTGGACCCGCTCGACCGGGACGTACTCGTCCGCGTCGCCACACCCGAGGAAGACGGGCGTCCCGTCGAGCGACCCGTCGTACGTCCGCCGTTCGAGCCGGTCGGCCGGACCGACGAGCCCCCCGCTGAGGACGAACACACCGCCGTAGCGCTGCGGGTGTCGCGCCGCGAACTCCGCCGCGAGACAGGCGCCCTGCGAGAACCCACCCACGACCACCCGCTCCCGCGGGACGGTCCCGGCCGCCCGCTCGACGACCGCTTCGACCCGCCGGAGCGCCGAGGAGAGGTGGGGTTCGTTGCGTTCGGGGGGTGAGAGGGAGGAGCAGGGGTACCATCGGCTCCGGTCGGCCCCCGGCGCGTAGAAGGTCACGCCGTGGCGGTAGAGCGGCTCCGCGAGGCGGACGACCCCGTCGGCGGTCGCCCCCCGGCCGTGGAGCAGGACGACGGCGACCTCGGTCGCGCCCGCCGGCGCGCCGGCGGTGACCAGCGGCCCGTCCGCGTGGGGGTCGGCGTCGGCATCGTGTCTCCCGCCCCCGGGTCCGTCGTCGGTCACCGCCGGATGTTACCCCGATTGCGCCGGGTCCGGCGGGTCGATCGCCGGGAGCTGTGACTCGATCATCTCCCGGTCCTCCTCGGCCCAGTCGGACAGGACGAGCGAGGACCCCAGGGCCTCGACGGGTTCGTCGACGGTCAGCCCCGGTCCCTCGGTCGCCAGTTCGAAGAGGATCCCTCCGGGACCGCGGACGTAGATCGAGCGGTAGTAGTACCGGTCCCGGACCCGCGAGACGGCGTAGTCGCGCTCGCGGAACAGGTCGTGCCACTCGAAGAGGTCCGCCTCCTCGCCCACGCGGACGGCGACGTGGTGGAGCGTCCCGGGCCCCTCGCGGCCGTAGGGGGCGTCCCGGTCGAGGACGTCGACGACGGTCGCCGCCTCGCCCGACGTCCGGTACCGGACGCGGGTCCCCCGTTCGTCGCCGTCGGCCACGTCCCCGTCGCTCCCGCCCTCGCCCGCGGGGTCGGGTTCCTCGCCGACGAGGTCGAACCCGAGCGTCTCGAGCGTGCTCGCGGTCGCGTAGGGGTTCGCCGGGAGGGTCGTCACGCCGTGGATACCCCGGATGGCCGATTCGACCGGGACCGGTCCCGACTCCCAGGGATCGAGCGACGACTCGCCGGTCACGAGTTCGACGCGCGTCCCGTCGGGGTCCTCGAACCGGAGGACGCGCTCGTCGAAGCGCTCTCGATACCTGGCGTCGACGCCGTGAGATGCGAGGCGGTCGGCCCAGAACTCGAGCGAGTCGTCGTGGACGACGAACCCGACGGCCGCGACCTGTGGCTTCCCCAGTCTCCCCGGCGGGTCGCCGGGGTAGGGAAAGGAAGTGAGCAGGGAGCCCAGCGAGGCGTCGCCGTTCCCGTAGTAGAGGTGGTGCCGGAGGACGTCCTCGTGGTTGACGGTCCACTTGACGAGTCTGAGCCCGAGGACACCCGCGTAGAAGTCGAGGTTCGACTGCGCGTCGCCGACGATGCCGGTCACGTGGTGGATGCCGGGGGTGTCCTCGAGCATGAACGTGGTCGCAGTAGGCGGTCACAGTCAGATAAGTTTCACTCAACCGAAAATCAGTCCCTGTGTGGGAATGGAAGGGGCCGTGCGCTCGCTGAGCGAGACGACGCAAGGACCGCAGGCCGAAGGCCGAGGACCGCAGCGAGTCGCAGCCAGCGAGCGCACGGGGGCTTTCAGGACCTCAACGGTGACTGGCTTGACTTGATCCTTCTTATCTGAACAGTAACCTCCTCCGCGAAATTACTATGTTGCCGGACCTAGCAGAGACTATTATCATCAGTGATGGACGAAAAATTTGCTATCAAGAGACTCAAACGAGTTCATGACAGTGCAGTCCGGGCAGACACCGGCAGCGCACAGGCAGTCGTCCAAGAATACAATAATACACTATTGATGCTTAAAAAAGAGTTCCGAGATAACGAGTTTATCCAGTCGATGGAGGAGATCTCCGCAGACGTTTCGATACCAGTGGCACGCACCGAAAGGGAAATCATCACTCCAGAGAATGCTCTCGAAAAGATCAAAATAAAAACAGAACAAATATCCGATTCATTGGAGCTTGGAGGGGACTTCGAACGCCCCACAGAGGAGAACGAGATGCCATTACTCACGCTCAAATATTCTCCATCTCAAGAAAACAGACAGAATGTACATCAGGAAGCCAATCCGGAACTGAACCAGAACGTGAATGTCGAATCTATTATAGAGCTTGTTCAGCTGGACCCGCAGGTCCAGAACGATCGGGAAGAAATGATAGAGCTCATAAAACAGTTCGAGAAGGAACTGAACTCCGAGAACCCTGATAGCGGGAGGCTCCGCCAATTTATCGCCGATGCGAAGGAATACAGTACCAGCGTGGCTGCCAAGCTGGCCATGCTGGGTTTACAGCACGGTGCAGTGGGAATCCTCGGCCTTTGAACCCGAGACGGCGAAGGTTCAGGGCTCGATGACGAGCTTCCCGAGGAAGCTGTCCTCCATGACGGCCCGCTGTGCCTCGGCGGCCTCCTCCAGGCCGTAGCTCCGTGCGATCTCGATCGACAGCGCGTCCGTCGCCATCAGGTGGGCGGTCCCGTTCAGCAACACCCGGATGTCCGGCGTGTTGAACATCGACATGAACTGATACGAGACGTCCTTCGAGCGGGCGGCGCCGTCGTTCGTGAAGGCGGGGTCGGGGCTGTTCTCGCCGATGCCGACAACACGGCCGCCGGGGACGGCCACGTCCGCGTCGAACTGCATGTAGTCGTCGAGGCGGTGGTCGAGCACGACGTCGACCCCCCCGTCGGAGGCCTCGAGGACGGCGTCGGCGAGGTCGTCGCGACCGTAGTCGAGCACCGTCTCCGCGCCGAGGTCGGAGAGGGCGTCGTGGTACTCGGGCGCGGCAGTCGTGATGACCCGGGCGTTGACGGCGGCGCCGACCTGTATCGCGGCGTGGCCGACGCCGCCCGAACCCCCGTGTATCAGGCAGAACTCCGCGGGGTCGAGGGCCGCGTGGTCGATCAGCGCGCGCCAGGAGGTCCCGGCGACGACGCCCGCCGCGCCGGCCTCGACGAGGTCGACACCGTCGGGGAGGACGACGAGGCGGTCCTCGGGGACCGTCGCGTACTCGGCGTAACCGCCCTGATACGTGCCGTTCCCGATACCGGTGCCGTAGACGGGGTCGCCGACCTCGAACCCCTCGACGTACTCCCCCACCTCGCTCACGACGCCCGCGACGTCGACGCCGGGCGTGAACGGGAAGTCCTCGACCCCGTACGACCCGTCCCGGAAGTAGGTGTCGACGGGGTTGACGCTCGCGGCGGCGACCTCGACCAGTACCTCGTGTCCACCGGGGTCGGGTCGGTCGACCTCGCTCACCTGCAGC
>JBEPXB010000097.1:0-7733 GCA_041642135.1 Halobacteriales archaeon
CAGGCCGGCGTCGACGAGCACGTCCCTGGCCCGGCCGCTGGTGAGGAGCTCCCCGAGACCGAGGTGGGCGAGGGGGTTGACCGATTCGCCGGCGATCTCGGCGTTCGGCGTCGCGATCACGGCGAGGCCGTAGCTCTGGCCGCCCACGGGGGTCGGGTAGCCCGCGTCGAACACCTCGGCCGGGTCCACGACACCCGGGTCCGGTGCGGGGCTCTCCTTCGGTGCGGGCACGAACAGGAGCGTGTCCTCGGTGTCCACGGTCTCGCCGTCCTCGAGCCGACCTCCGGGCATCTCCTCGACACCGAAGAGGCTCTCGGGGGAGCGCTCGCCGAGACAGACGAGACAGCGAAGCGACGACGTGTCGTCGGGGAGCCAGTGCCCCTCGTGGCCGGCGACCCACCGCTCGTCCGGCTCGTAGCCCGACGGTCCCGGGAGGAACCGCCCGTCGGGCAGGACCCGCTCGAGGTCCATCAGGTAGTTGTTGCCCCCGCGACTCGTCAGTTCGTCGACCCCGAGCGCCGCCGCGTGATGCACCGCCATCAGGTCCGCGAGACCGACCTCCCCGTCCTGTCTGGCCCGCTCCGGGACGACGAGGGTGACCCGGTCGCCGCCGACGCGGGTGTCCCCCGCGACGTACGACGGGTTCGACTGGTCGATGCCGAGGTCGGTAGCGACCGCGTTGATGGCCGACCCCGATCCCGGCGTGTCCTCGCGACCGGCCCCGGCGAAGCGTTCGACGAGGGTCGGCCGGACGCCGGACCACGCCGTTCCCGGGGGGCTGTAGGTCCGGCGATACCCGGCGAACCGGTCGGTGATGGTCACCTCGACGTCCTCGCCCCCGATCGTCCACTCCCCGGTCGTCGTGGCGGCGTCCCGGAACGACTCCTCGAGGAACAGTTCCGCCCGAGTTCCCTCGGGCAACACGACCGCCGTGGCCTCGAACGACTGCTGTGTCAGCCCGCTGCAACCGGCCAGGGCCGCGACGGTCGCACCCCCCGTCGCGGCGAGGAACCGACGGCGCGAGACGGGTCGCTCGGGTCGTGTCGGGGGGTCGGGACCACGGGGAGACATACTGTCCGTTTATCGGACAGTAGCAACAGGAAAAAATTTATCGGTGACATATATCGAGCGGGTGCTCCGGTCGTCCTGGGCTGGCGCCCCGGGCTGGCGCGTCGTCAGTACGCGTCGCTCTCGACCAGCCGGTCGGCGATGCGCTGTGCGCCCATCGCGGCGGCGGTGACCGGGTCCTCGGGGGCGACGACCGACACCTCGCGGTCGAGCGCCTCCGAGAGGCGTTCCTCGACCTCCTCGGTCAGGCCGGGGATGCACGTCATACCCCCGGTGAGGACGACCTTGTTGTCCAGCGCGAGCTTGTACGTCTTCATGTAGTCGTTGGCGAGTCGCGGGAGGAACGTGTTCGCGAGCTCGTCGACGAGCGCGTCCACGTACTCGTCGACGGCGTCCATCACCGAGTGCTCGATGGTGAACTCGTGACTGCCGCCGCCGGGCTGCTGGATGACGTCCGTGAACGGCTGGAAGTCGACGAACGAGGCGTGCTCCTCCTTGTACTCGCGGGCGGTCGTCAGGTCGATGTTCACCCGACCCTGGGTCTCGTCCTCGACGTAGTTGGCGATGGTCCGGTCGACCTCGTTGCCGGTGACGGCGCCGGTGGCGAACCGCGAGAGCTGCTCGCCCCTGCGGAACGCACACGCCTCGAGGTTGGTCGAACCGAGATTTACCGCGACGAAGATCTCCTCGATCGCCTCCAGCCCGTCGCCCATCGCCGGGATGGCCCCGCACAGCATCTCCGGGTACGACCGCGTGTGGACGTCGCCGATGTCGCTCTCGGTGATGACCGTCTCCAGATTGCCGAGCCCGGTCTCGTTCTCGATGGTCGGGATGGCGTAGACGAGCACGCTGTCCTCGGGGACGTCGTTGGCGGTGACGAACTCGCCGAAGAACGTCCCCGCGAGTTCGGCGTTCTCGTCGTCCTCGGGGAGCCCGGACCGGAGCATGTACCTGACCCGGTCGGGGTACTCGACGGCCGCCTCCTCGCCGTAGATGACGCGCTCCTCGCCGGTCAGGGCGTCGTCGTAGGTGGCGAGGCAGGTCAACGAGGCGGACGTCCCGACCCCGCTCCCGTTCTGCTGCGCCAGCACGGTCCGCGTGCTCCCCAGTTTCACGCCGACCGGCTTCGGTCCCTCGGTCTCCGCCGCCCCGCCCCCCTCGGCCGCGTCGTCGTCCGCGTCAGCCGACGGCGCGTCGCCCTCCACCTCGCTCGGGTCCTCGGTAGCCATACCGGATAGGGACCCCGGTCGGACATATATGCCCCCGCGGAATCAGATGTTGAGGCAGTGAACCCGGGTCGGAAGAGCGGAGTCACCCCCCCGGGTCGCCGAACTCGAACCCGGAGCCGGTCCCGTCGTCGGCCCCCTCGGCGTCGTCGGCGACACCGGTCCCCGACCCCTCGTCCGGACGACACCCCGTCTCGGTTGCCGCTACCGCCGCGTCCCACCACCGCTCCCCCTCGTCGAGGGGTGTCTCGTCGCTCCCGTTCCCGTCCCGGTCCTCGCCTCCGTCGTCTCGCTCCCCGTCCCGTTTCACCTCGGCACCGGACTCCGGTTCCGGTCCCGCTCGCGGGTCGGCGAGCTGTGCGAGCCGGGCCGTCCGGGCGAGGCTCTCGACGTGGTCGGCCCTCGTCAGGTCCCCGAGCGAGCCGCCCGACCGGTAGCCGACCGCGAGCAGGTACCCCTCGAGCTCCTCCCGGACCGCCTCGGTGATCCAGCCGACCGACTCGTAGTACGCCAGCGCCTCGACGGCGGCGTCCGACCCCGCCCGATCGACGAGTCCCTCGACCCACTCGCGGGCGATCACCTGACCCTCCTCGTCGTCGGGGATGGATCGCAGGTAGGGTTTCTGTCGCTCGTCGAGCGACCCCGTCCACGTCGACGGCCGGTCGTACTCGGCTTCGTCCGCCGGGACGAACGACTCCGGGAGTTCGGTCCAGAGGAACTCGTCGGCGACGTAGCGGTCGCCCCTGACCCGCGCCAGCTCGCGGAGCTCGGCCACGTCGTACTCGATGGGATCGATCCACCCTCCCACACTCCGACGTCTAGCTCCCCCGACTAAACCCTGTGCCCGCGCTCACGTGAGGCGTCCGCTCACCTCGCGCGCCGCCCGTTCGCCCGACCGGATCGCTCCGTCCATGTAACCGCACCACCGCGTCGCGGTTTCAGTCCCGGCCCAGTGGATACGCCCCACGGGCTCGCGGAGCACCTCGCCGTACCCCGTCATCGTCCCCGGCGTCATGTTCCCCGCGTAACACCCGCCCGACCACGGCTCGTTCGACCACGCCCGTTCGACGTACTCGACCGGCTCGGCGGCCCGGGAGCCGAAGTACCGCGTGAAGTCCGCCAGGACCCGCTCGCGACGCTCGGACGCGTCGCGTTCGCTCCAGATCCGGGCCTCGTTCGCCACGACGAACCCGACCAGGGCACCCGTCGTGGCGTCGGCCGGCGAGTCGTCGAACACGAACCCGACCACGCCGTCGTCCGCGAGGACGAACCCCGAGTAGCCCTGCTCGCGCCAGAACGGCTCCTCGTACGTGGCGACGCACTTTATCGTCGCTCCCATCGGCATCCGCTGTGTGAGCGCGTCCCGGCGGGCCGGGAGCGGCGGATCATAGGCGATCCGTCCGGCGAGTACGGGTGGGATCGCCACGATCACGTACGACGCGGTATGCGTCCCGGCGTCCGAGTCGATGACCACCTCCACGTCGTCCTGGGCGATGGCCCTGACGGGGGCTTCGAGGTGGACCGTACCGTCCAGTTCGGCGACCAGTCGCTCGGACAGCTGCTGGGTGCCACCGACGATGCGGCGTTCCTGTGCGCCCCCCTCCACGCCGGTTATCGGGTCGATACCGCCGGCGGCGTGGACGTAGTAGAGGAAGTACAGCAGCGAGACGTCGGCCGGTTCCGCCGTGATCAGCGCTCGGACGACCGTGTCGAATGCCGCGCGAGCCGCACCCGTCTCGAGGGTCTCGCGCTTCCACGACTCGAGGGTGGTCGCGTCCCACTCCTCGGCGTCCGGCGCCCGGTACGGCGCGTCGAGCGGAACCCGCTCCCGGAGGGACTCTATCCGGCCGAACGCGTCCATCAGTTCCGCGTACGACTCCGGCGGAAGCGCCTGCAGCGTGTCGTCGTGTTCGAGGACGGTCCCCCCGAGGGCGAGCTGGTCGGTACCGTCGTCGTACTGCCGGACCGTCTCGAGGCCGAACACCTCGACCAGTTCCCGTACGCGGTCCTGCGTGGGCCCGATCCACTGTCCGCCGAGTTCGACGACCTCGCCGTCCGCCAACCTGCGGTCGAACGTCCGGCCGCCGACACGGTCGCGGGCCTCGAGGACTGTCACGCCGTGCCCGTCGCTCGCCAGGACCCGGGCCGCCGCGAGTCCCGCGAGACCGGCACCGACGACGACGGCGTCCGCGCGGCCTTCGCTTTCCCCTTCGGTCATCTCCCGGGACCTCCGCCGCGGTCGATCGATCGGCCCGGGCACCGTCCGCCAGTGTTATCTTTCGCTAACATGATCCGTGCGCCGATAGTCGCGGATCGTAATAAATCGGTAGTACCCCGTCACATCGGGATCGATCTCGCGTCCGACGGGTCGCGGGAACCGATCGACGGGTCCGCTCGGCCAGTGAGGTCTCCACCTCCCGGGGCTCCCGGTCTCCGGGGGACCGGTCCGTCCCGGCGCCGGCGTGGCGTCCGACTTAAGCCCCCCGACGACCGAGTCCGGGTGAATGGCGAACTCGAACTCGAAGGGGGACCGCCGCGAGCGCGAACTCGTCAACCTGCTCGACGAGCACGGGTTCGCGGTGATGCGCGCGCCCTCCTCGGGCAGCGCCACCGAGCGGGACCTGCCGGACGTACTCGCGGGGGACGGCGAGACGTTCTACGCCATCGAGGCGAAGTCCTCGAGCGGCCGGCCGGTCTACCTCGACGGCGAGGAGGTCGAGGCGCTGGTCTACTTCGCGCGGAACTTCGGCGCGAAACCCCGTGTCGGGGTGCGCTTCGACCGCGAGGACTGGTACTTCTTTCACCCCGGCGACCTCCACGTGACCGACGGGGGGAACTACCGCGTGAAGAAGGAGACGGCGCTCGCCGAAGGGACGGACCTCGCGGAACTGGTCGGGCGGTCCCGGAAGGTCACACTCGACGAGGTCGACCCGGCCTCGACCGCCGGGAGCCGGCCCACGACCCGGGAGGTCCTCGAACGGGTCGCTTCCGGGGACCTGTCGGTCGAGGAGGCGCTTCCGGAACTGGAGTGAGCATCCGCGTCCTCGGTCGGAGAGCCGGGGGCACAGGACGACGGAACCGTTCTTCCCCGGACCGTCAGCGCTTCTGCTGCCGGTACAGCAGGACCACGCCGACGATCGGCGCCCCGAAGACGAGGACGTACGGCAGGGCGAAGGCCATGCCGACACCGATCGCCCGGAGGGCGGTCGCCACGCCGTCTACCGACTGGAAGAACGCCTGGACGAGTGGCGTCTCCCACCAGGCGAGCTGCTGGCCGACCGACGCGTCGGGGCGGGGTTCCTGCACGTGGACGGTGATCGTCGAGAACGCCACCTGGTTCCGGATCGACCGGAGCCGTGCTTCGAGGCGCTCGATCTCCCCCTGGACCTCCGAGAGGCGCTCCTGGACCTCGAGGATGTCCCCGGTGGTGTTCGCCCGCTCGTAGAGGGTCCGCAGGCGGTCGCGCTCGGCCCGGAGGTTCTCGAGGCGCGCCTCGAGGTCGACGAGCTGGTCGGTCACGTCCTCGGAACGACGGGTCGCACCCTGGACCGTCCCGACCTGCTGTGCGCCCTCGAACAGCGCCGTGAAGTTCTCGCGGGGCACCCGGACGACGACCGTCCCCCGGGTCCACGTCTCGTTGCCCCGCTCCTCGACCTCCCGGGTCGAATCGCTGACGAACCCGCCGTACGACGCCGCGAGGTCGGTGAGGTTCGACTGCGCCGCCTCGAACTCCTCGACCCGCAGACGGATCTCGCCGGTGAGGATCAGCTGGCGCTGTAGCTGGATGGACGATCGCTCCTGGGATACCCCGGTCGCGACCGCCATCGCCGCTTCGCCGCCACCGTTTCCACCGCCCCCGCCCCCGCCTCCGCCACCGTCCCCGCCTCCGCTCCCGCTCGCGGCCTCGCCGGCGAGATCGTTGCCGGGATCGGCACCGTCGCCGCCACCGACACCACCGCCGTCGCCACCGCCGCCGGCACCGGAACAGCCGGCGAGCACCACGACGGCTGCGAGCAGGAGGACGGTCTTCGTGCGTGCCATCGACCGGAGCTATGTCCGGGGCCGGGATAGTCGTGTGTGAATATCAAACAGTGGTTTGAGTCACGAGCGGTCGTGTCCCCCGGGCGTCCCGGCCGCACCCGCCGACGCTTGTCGGCGTCTAGGACCGGTCGCCGTCGTCCACACCGAGGTCTACGAGGACCGGACCCTCGTGCCCGGGAGAAACGGCTGGCGATGGCCCTCGGTCTCGTGTCCACGTTCGCCGGGACGGTGTGGTACACGCGGGCCGGCGCGTAGGGCACACGAACGCGAGAGACCGCCTGCAGGCGACACGCGTCCACCGGTGCGAAGTGGAGGATCCGCCGCCGGAACGCTCGACGATCAGCACAGTTAATCGACGGGCGAGAGCCGGACGGGTATGGCGGCGATCCCCGCGGGGTTCCACGACCTGTTCGAGAAGCCGACGATCGCTCACGTGGTGACGATGACGCCGGACGGCAAGCCCCACGCGACGCCCGTCTGGATCGACTACGACGCCGAGGCCGACCGGCTGCTGGTCAACACCGAACGCGGGCGTCGCAAGGAACGGAACATCGCAGCGGACCCGACGGTCGCCGCGAGCATGGTCGACCCCGGCGACCCCCATCGGTACCTCTCGGTGACGGGCGTGGTCGAGGAGACGACGACCGAGGGCGCCCGCGAGCACATCGACGCGCTGTCCGAGCGGTACCTGGGAGAGCCGTACCCGAACCCGATCGGGACCGAGCGCGTCGTCCTCCGCATCCGGCCCGAGGAAGTGCTCACGCGCGGGTAGACCGTCCCTCGACGGACGGGACCGTCCCGTACGAGATCCCGGTAGGTCGGCGTCCGAACGGCCGAACGGCGCCGGGGATCAGTCGAACGCGTCGACGAGCGTCTCCTCGCGCCGGGCGAGCCGAGAGAGCGGGAAGGAGTAGCGCGGCAGGTCCGCGAACCCGACGTCGGGCCGCGAGAACGGGTAGACCACCTCGACGACGAGGTCGTCGGTCGGGTAGCCCTCGTTCGTGGGGTAGTCGGCGACCGACGTACCCTTCGAGCCGACGGTCACCTCGTCGGCCCGGGCGTCGGTCACACGGGCGACGACGACGAGGTCGCCCGTCTCGCGGTCGGTCGCGAAGTCGCCCGGTTCGAGTCGACAGGCGTCACAGAGCGGCGGGCCGTCCTCGGGGAGGAACGCCTCGCGGCGGCAGGCCCCACAGGTCCCCCGCACCTTGCCGGGCGGGGCGACCCGACCGCGGTTCACCTCGATGGCGACCCGTCGGAGGTGCTTGCACCGTTCGCCCCTGATGGTGTGGTCGGGACAGGTGCAGTCGCTCTCGAGGAGGTCGACGACGTACGTGTTGCCTGACTGGCCCTCGACGGTGTAGCGGCCGCCGCCGAGGGGGGCGACGGCCATCGCCT
>JBEPXB010000098.1:0-7672 GCA_041642135.1 Halobacteriales archaeon
CGCTCTGTCTGTCGCGCATCTCAGGCCACCTCGAAGAAGCTCATCCAGCCCAGTTCGGCGAACTCCGACTGGTGGGCGTGGAACATGTACAGCCCCGGCTCGTGGGTCGAGTAGTCGAGTTCGATGACCCCGCGCTGGGCCTGACACTGCATCACCGTGTCCACCCGCTTGCTCGTCGGCAGGAGCGTCGTCCCGTGGTCGTAGTAGTCGAAGAACTGCGAGTGGGTGTGGAACGAGTTGATCAGGTCGAACTCCGTCGCGTTGACGAGGTAGACCCGGACGGGCCGCTGGCCGTCCACCCGGATGGGTCGGACGGTCTCGCCGGGTTCCCACTCGCCCCGCCCGTCCGTCTCCCCGACGCCGTAGGCGAAGGCCCGCGTGTTGGCGGCGTACACCTCGTTGCCGCCGTCGAAGTTCGTGTCGAAGCTGTTCATCACGATCACCAGTTCCTGAACGTCGTCGTTCGCGTCGGACTCGTGGTTTCGGGACTCCGCGCGGGCGACGAGTTCTTCCCGGAGTTCGGGCGTGATCTGGGAGGCGTGGAAGTCACAGTACTCCTCGGGGTTCTCGCGGACCCGCTCGGGGTCCGGGTCGACGACCATCGCGCCGTAGAGCCCCCGGTGGAGGTGCTCCTTGAGGGGGAGGGAGTGACAGTGGTAGAAGTGGACGCCGGCGGGTTGTGCGATCCACTCGTAGGTGAACGACTCGCCCGTCTCGAGCACGCCCGGACCGTTCTGCGGGATGCCGTCCATCCGCGGGTCGAGGTTCCGCAGGTGCGGGTGGATGGTGTGGGCGTGCCGGCCGAGGTTCTCGAACTCTACCCGAATGAGGTCGCCCTCGACGGCCCGGATCGTCGGCCCCGGGACCTGTCCGTTGTAGGCCCACGCGGGGAACTCGAGGCCGGGAGCGATCGTGACCGTCGTGTCGACGGCGGTGAACGTGAACTCCCGCACCGTGCGCTCGACGCCGTCGACGGCCTCCCGGTAGACGTCCTGGGGGACGTTCTGCTGGCCGCTCCGACCGGTGTTGAAGGTGGTGAGGTACTCGTGGGGGTCGAAGTCGAGGTCGGCGTACTCCCCCTTCGCGCCGAAGTTACCGTGCGCGCCGTGTTCGTCGTCGTGTGCGGCGGCCGCGTGCGTGCCGCCGTCCGCGCTCCCCACGCCCGCCAATGCCGCGCCACCGGCGACCCCGAGGCCGCCGAGGACGGCCCGGCGAGTGACGCCCTCGTCACCGGCGATACCGTCGACCAGCCGGGCCTGGAGCCGTTCGGTCAACGCCGCCGCCCGGCCGTAGTCGATCGACGTCACTCGACCACCCCGACCGGTATCGCTCCGTCTCCCGGTACGCTCCGTCCCGTCGCTCCTGCCCCGACCGCCGTCGTGCGTCTCATACGCCGGCCCCCGGGTGTACATCCCATCCCGATCGATCCGCCGGTATCGGCGTTTGCATGGAAATGGATTAGACGTATCTAATTTAAATCTTTGCCATTACCAACCACGGCTCGTCGCGAGCCACGGCCGGAAAGAGGAGGTAGAGTGTCGGTCGGAGGGGGTCGAAGACGGCCCGGGTGGGAGTCGAACGATTGAAGGCCACGAGCGTCCCCCTGTGGGGTATGAAGAGCCACGCACGCTCGGGGACGAAGCGGACCGGCGGTCGACGACGGAACGTCCGGAAGAAGCGCAAGTCCGAACTCGGCAACTCGCCGACGGAGACCCGCGTCGGCGACGTGAGCCTGAAGACCGTCGAGACGCGCGGCGGCAACACGAAGACGCGCGCGCTCCAGACGGACAGCGCGAACGTCGCGACGGGCGAGGAGGTCGTCACCGCGACCATCGAGAACGTCGTCGAGAACGACGCCAACCCGAACTACGTCCGCCGGAACATCGTCACGCGTGGCGCGGTCATCGACACCTCCGCGGGGCGTGCCCGTGTCACCTCCCGTCCCGGCCAGGACGGCCAGGTCAACGCGGTCCTCGTCGACGAGTAAGGGCGGCGAAGGTACCGGCGGCGATCGCCGACCAGCGACCGTCGCCGGAGACGGAGCGTTTTTGCCTCCTGCCCGACCCACCGCGAGTAATGAGTTCCACGGACCCGGACGTCGCCGCACCGGCGGACCCGGCCGAGCGCGACTACGACTACGCGGACCTGGGTCTGGTCGCCGGGCTCGAGATCCACCAGCAGCTCGACACCGCGAGCAAGCTGTTCTGTGACTGTCCGACCGAGCGGCGCGAGCCCGAGGCGTCGATCCGGTCGTTCACCCGGTACCTGCACCCGACCAAGAGCGAACTCGGCGAGATCGACGAGGCGGCCCTGGAGGAGTCCCGCGTCGACCGCGAGTTCGAGTACCTCGCGTTCGACTCGACCTGCCTGGTCGAGGAGGACGACGAGCCGCCACACCGGCTCGACCGCGAGGCGCTTTCGGTGACCCTCGAGATCGCCAAACTGCTCGACATGGACGTGGTCGACAGGGCCCACGTCATGCGGAAGATCGTCGTCGACGGGTCGAACACCTCGGGGTTCCAGCGCTCGACGCTCGTCGCGACCGACGGGGAGATCGAGACGGGCGACGGGCCCGTCTCGGTTACCGACATGCTGTTGGAGGAGGAGTCGGCGGCCCGTATCGAGGAGACCGACGACGGGGTCCGGTGGGGCCTCGACCGGCTCGGTATCCCCCTCGTGGAGATCGGCACAGGCCCGGACATCCGCTCGCCCGAGCAGGCCCGCGAGGCCGCCGAGCGGATCGGGATGCTGCTCCGCTCGACCGGCCACGTGAAGCGCGGGCTCGGGACCATTCGTCAGGACGTCAACGTTTCCATCGCCGAGGGCGCCCGGATCGAGATGAAGGGAGTCCAGGCGCTCGACGAGATCGAGGACCTCGTCCGGATGGAGGCCCACCGGCAGGTCCGTCTGCTCGAGATCGCCGAGGAACTCGGCGAGCGGGACGCCTCCGTCGGCAAACCGCAGGACGTCACGGACGTCTTCGCCGACACCGACAGCGGCGTCATCGCCTCGGCGTCGACCGTGATGGCCGTGCCCCTGTACGGCTTCGAGGGGCTCGTCGGTGCCGAGATACAGCCCGACCGCCGCCTCGGGACCGAGTTCTCCGACCACGCGAAGCGCCACGGCGCCGGGGGGGTCTTCCACACAGACGAACTCCCGGCCTACGGCGTCACCGCCGAGGAGGTCGAGGCCCTGAGGGACGCCGTCGACGCCGGCGAGGGCGACGCCGTCGCGCTCGTCGCCGCCTCGGGCGAGGTGGCCGCGCAGGCCATCGAGGCGGTCGCGGATCGGGCGAGAACCGCCCTCGATGGCGTCCCCGAAGAGACCCGCGGCGCGAACGAGGACGGTACGTCCCGGTATCTCCGGCCGCTCCCCGGCGCGGCGCGGATGTACCCCGAGACGGACGTCCCGCCGGTCGAACCCGACCCGACGGAGGTGGAGACGCCCGAACTCCTCACCGAGAAGGTCGAGCGGTACCAGGACGAGTACGGCCTCGACGCCGGCCTCGCCGAGCAGGTGGCCTACGGCCGCCGGATGCCGGTCTTCGAGACGGCGGTCGAGCGGGGCGTCGACCCCACGCTCGCGGCCGGCACCCTGGAGTCGACGCTGACCGAACTCCGCCGCGACGGCGTCCCGGTCGACGGACTCGCAGACGAGACGCTCCTCGACGTACTCTCGCTGGTGACCGACGGCGCCCTCGCCAAGGAGGGGGTCGGCGAGGTGCTGACAGTTCTCGCCGAGGATCCGGGGATGGACGCCGAGGAGGCGATCGAGGAGGCCGGTCTCGCCGGCGTCGGCGAGAGCGAGGTCCGCGAGGCCGTCGTCGAGGTCGTCGAGCGGAACGCCGACCAGGTCGAGGCCGAGGGGATGGGCGCGTTCTCCGCACTGATGGGCGAGGCGATGGGCGCGCTCCGCGGGAAGGCCGACGGCGAGGTCGTCAGCGAGGTGCTCCGGGAGGAGATCGGCAAGCGGAGCTGATCTCGAGTACCTTACTCGTTCTCGACTTCCTCAGTGTCCTCGACGAGCCGCTCGGGGTGTTCGAGGAGCCCGGAGGCCCGCCGGAACAGCCCGCGGACCGTGCTCACTTCCCTCCCCGTCGGGTGGGCCCGGCCGAGCACCCGCCGGAACATCCGGGTGGTCTTACCCCGCTTCTCCTCGGGGTGGTTGACGTTCCGCAGGAAGCGCTCGAACTCCCCGTAGAGCCCTTCGAGTTCTCGCTCGTCGGCCCGTTCGTGGACCGAACCGGGGTGCTGTGTTCCGTCGAGGGTGAGCTCGCGGAGTTCGTAGAGGACGACCGTCGCGGCCTGGCCGAGATTGAGGACGGGGTAGTCGGCGCTCGCCGGCACGGAGCAGACCTCGTCCAGCCGGGCGAGTTCCGCGTTGGTCAGGCCGACGCGCTCGCGGCCGAAGACGAGGCAGGTGTCCGCCTCGATCCTCCGGAGCGAGTCGGCGAGTTCCCGTGGGGTCCGAAACGGGTAGCGGACGTGGCTCGTCTCGTCCTCGTTCGTGACGGCCGTACAGCCGACGGTGTGGAAGTTCTCGACGAGATAGTCGAAGTCGACCTCCCGGGCGTTCGGGAGGACGTCCTCGCGGGCGTGGCCGGCGAACCCGTAGGCCTCCCCCTTCGGATCGAGTTCCGGCGGATCCACGAGGTAGAGCTCCGCGACGCCGAAGTTCTTCATCGCCCGGGCGATGGTGCCGACGTTCCCCGGCGTTTCGGAACCGACGACGGCGACGGAGACGGACCCGACCATGCCGGTCGTAGCCGGAGCGAGGTCAAAAGCGGCGCGCTCCGCGACGGTGGCGTACAGGCGATGGCACTCCTCCGACCACGAGCCGGTGCCACCGCACCACCGCGTGCCGGCCCGCGCGGACCTCAGGTCACGCGAGGCGGTGGTCCCGTCCCAGTACAAGAAGGTACGCCCGTCCGGTCCGGAGCGCTCGATCAGATATCCAGGTCGTCGAGTCCGACGCCGAGTTCGTCGAGTTCCTCGTCGTCCATCCTCTCCAGTTCCTCCTCCAGCGTCGGCATCTCGACGTCGGGGTCGGGCTGTGGCACCGCGTCGGGGTCGGTGTCGACGTGCTCGACGGCGGCGTACCCCTCGGGGGCGCGGTTGCCGTCCGCGAACCACTCGTGGAAGCGGTCCTTGAACTCGGGCGACCCGACGAGGTCGCTCCCGCCCGCTTCCCGAAACCAGTAGAGGAAGTCCCGTTCGTGGGGGTCACACAGCACGACCTCGTCGAGCGGCTCCCCGTAGACGACGCGGGCGACCCGGCACTGCTCGATGTTCTCGTCGCCGTGGACCAGCCAGCAGGCGTCGCAGGGCTGACCGGCGATGACGGTCAGCCTGACGAGCCGCTGCCGGGTCTCCTCCGGGAGTTCGGCGAGCGGGCGCAGTTCGCCGGACTCGTCGAACACCTCCTCCTCGTCGAAGCGCCACCCCCGTAGCGCGATACTGACCTTGCCCATGTGCCGGGTACCGGGGCGGGAGGGAAAAGGGGCGCGAGTCCGATCCGGGTCCCCGCTCGGCTCCCGACCCGACCGTCCCGAATGCCGGGACCGGCCCATACTTGTGGCCGTCGGCACCTATCGTGGGTATGCGAACCGTCGACGCCGCCGGCCTGAGGATCGGCGACGACCACCCGCCGCGGATCATGGGCGTGCTGAACGTCTCGAAGGAGTCCCCCTACAAGCCGAGCGTCTTCGACGACCCGGCCACGGCCGCCGCGTACGTCGACGAGGAGCTCATCGGCGAGGGGGCCGACATCGTCGACATCGGGTTGGAGTCGGCGAACAAGCGGCTCGAGGTGCTCTCCGCGGAGGGGGAGCTCGACCGGCTCGACACCGCGGTCGAGACCGTCGAGTCGGTCTCGGGCGACCCGGTGTTCTCCATCGAGACGCGCTACCACGAGGTCGCCGAGGCGGCTCTCGACGCCGGCTTCGACATGGTCAACGACATCTGCGGGTTCGCCGACCCGGAGATGCCCCGGATCTGTGCGGAGTACGATGTCGCGGTCGCGAAGATGGCCTCGCCGCCCGACCTGGAGCGGCCGGGCGCCGTCGAGGACCCCGACGACATCTACGAGGCGCTCTCGCTCAACGGGTTCACCGAGAAGACGATCGTCGACCCGGCGTTCGGCGGCTGGTCGGAGGCGAAGACCCTCGAGGACGACCGCGAGACGTTCCGCCGGCTCCGGGAGTTCCGCGCCTACGGCCGGCCGATGCTCGTCTCGATCAACCGGAAGAACTTCCTCCGCGAGATCGCCGGCCGCGAGACCGAGGCGGCCCTGCCCGTCTCGCTCGCCGCCACGTCGATGGCCGTCGAGCGCGGGGCGCACGTGATCCGCACCCACGACGTCGCGGAGACTCGCGACGCCGCCCTCGTCGGCTACGAGTTCGCCCGCGACCGGGGCCGGGACGAGTCCGTCGGCGTCGAGGAACTCGACGTGACGACCGTCGACGAGGCCCGCCGGTACGTCGAGCGCGCCGGGGGAAAGCCCGGCCACGCAGAGGAGATGGTCGTCCGGACGTTCGAACTCTCGGGGCTCTCGCGGGCGGCGGTCGAGGCCGTCCCCGACGCGCTCCCCGTCGGGGCGGTGTTCGTCCCGGACGGGAGCGGCGGGAGCGGCAAGGGCGAAGAGGACGGGGACGGCCGGGGCGACGAGGGCGACGGGAGCGGCGACACGGGGGGCCTGCTCTACGGGACCGTCGCGGCGCTCCGCTCCGTCGACCCCGACCGAGTCGGCGGCGAGGCCGCCGCCGCGCTCCGGGCCGTCCGGGCGCTCGTCTGAGCCCATCGCGGGCAGGAGAGCCGACGACCGTCAGACGTGACGGCCACGACGGGAAAACTTATACCTCGTCCAGAGGTAGGCGCGGGTGGAAGCCGGAGGGGTATACCGGGTAGGGGTACTTGGTAAACCCATCCGGCCCGTACTATCACTAGGGATGCAGTACGACACCTGGAGCCCCGTCTATCGCGCCGTCCTCGCCGACTTCGGCTACGACCGGACGGGCGACGAGCGGGCGCGTGACGTCCTCGCCGACCTCACAGAGCCGTTCGACACCCGACGGCTCCGGGCGCTGTTCGAGGGCCGGACCGTCGCCGTCGCCGGCGGGGCGCCGTCGCTCGCGGAGGAGGGCGAACTCGCGCTCGTCCGCGAGGCCGAGGTCGTCGTCGCCGCCTCGACGGCCGCGGACGTCCTCGTCGAGGCCGGCGTCGACGTCGACCTGATGGTCACCGACCTGGACAAGAACGTCGGGACGGCACGGGACCTCACCCACCGTGGAGTGCCGGTGGCGGCCCACGCCCACGGTGACAACGTGCCGGCCGTCCGGGAGTGGATACCGCGGTTCGAGGTGGCGCACACGCTGCCGACGACGCAGGCCGAGCCGCGTGGACCGGTCGAGAACTTCGGGGGGTTCACCGACGGCGACCGCGGGGCCTTTCTGGCAGATCACTTCGGCGCTCGCGAACTACGCTTCCCGGGCTGGGACTTCGAGGACCCCTCCGTCGGGCCGGAGAAACGCCGCAAACTCGTGTGGGCCGAGCGGCTGCTCTACTGGCTCGAACGCCGCCGTGACGAGCGGTTCGGGGTGCTCGACGACCGACGGAACGCGATCGACACGACCGACCTGCCGGTCTGAGCGGCGCAGCGGGCGGGGCTTACTCGA
>JBEPXB010000099.1:0-7654 GCA_041642135.1 Halobacteriales archaeon
GTGGACCGCCAATCCGGGGCACCGCCCGGGACGCCCAACGTGAGCGACCTCTCTCCAGAGTGCCGGACGATCGTCCGCCGTCTCGGCGCTGGCGAGAACGTCTCCAGGGAATACTACGCGATACGATTCGGAGAGACGACTTACGTCGTCCACAATACTAATTACTCGGATCGGCCCGTCGTATCGAGCCGGTGGCAGATCCAGGAGGAGAACTACACGGGGTGGACTCGGGGTGGCCGACTAGCCGACTGGCAGCTCCAAGAGGACTACTGTACTGACCGCATCGATCGGCTTTATGGTATCGAGGGAGATCTCTACCTGGTAAAGGGTCGGGGGAGATACACATCTCTCTGGCCGTTCTACCAAACCCCGGTCATGTTCGTGTTCGTTGGGGGAATATTCCTGATCGTGGTCGGCCAGAATCTCAGGCGGGGACCGATTTCGAGATAGTATCGAAGGGGGGGAACAGCGAGATGTACCCCTTCCATTCAGCACGCAGCTCCTGTCAGGTACTATAACTGGCCTCTCGAGTCCCTGTCTACACCTCTCTCGACATCGCAGATCACTTTTCATCGGAACGAAACCACTCCTGCGGTAGCGGTAGGCTAAACGCCGTACCGCGAGCGAGGGAGCGAAGCGACCGAGCGAGCGGCCTTTTTCACCCATGTTTTTGCGGCGAGAGGTGCGCCGGAGGCGCACCCGAGCCGCAAAAAGATGGTCTCAGAAGAACTTGAACAGGTCGTCCCGTCCGGCCTCGTGGAGGTGGTGCCGTACTGCGTCGTTCAGCGCCTCGATGTTCCCCCGTTTGGCACTGATCGGAGCGATGGTCTCCTGCCACTGCTGCCACGGCGGGTAGAGCCCGAGTCGGTCGCAGAGTTCGTCCAGACGCTCGTCCCGGTCGTCGACCTTGTCCATCTTGTTGACGGCAACGACGGGCGGGATCCCCACCTCTTCGAGGAAGTGAAACATCTCGACGTCGTGGGGGATCTCCTCGCCGCCGGAGTGGCGGTCGATGATGTCGACGGCGGCCTTCCCGTCGACGACGAGTATCCCGACGAGGATGCTGTCCGCGTACTCCTCGACGTACCGGACGACGTCGGTCTTGATCCGTTCGCGGACGTCCTCGGGCACGCCGGACATGAAGCCGAACCCCGGGAGGTCGGTGAGCACGAAGCTCTCCGGCGCCCAGTCGTAGTGGTTCGGCTTCCGCGTCACGCCGGGCTTCTTCCCCGTCGGCACCTTGTGGCCGGTGATCTCGCGCATCAGGGTCGACTTCCCGACGTTCGACCGGCCGACGAGCACCACCTCGCTGTCCCGGTCGGGGCGCGTGTCGAACATACCCGAGTGAGACGGCGCCGGGGGTTAAGGCTCACGTCACGGCCGCCGCGGGGCAGCGTGAGGGCCGTCGTCGGTCATCCCGGCTTGCCGTACACCGAGGTCTCGGGGTGGAAGTCGACCCAGGAGAACCAGAACATCGCCGGGCGGGCGTTCGCGCGGGGAAGCGTCGTCCCCTCCCGTGGTCCGTCGAGTGCCTCGCCGGTCGCGACCCGCCAGCGCGACCCACCGGCTCGCATCGTGCCGTCGTCGTTCCTGGCTCCGGGCCGGAACGCCAGTACCTCGCCGTCGGCGGTTCGCTCGTAGGCGACCAGCGATCCCCCCGGCGTGACCGCGACGACGACCGGCGTCCCGCCGACGCGGTCCTCGAGGACGCGCTCGTGCTCGACGGCCGGGCGGGGGTACGCCTTCGACTCGCTTCCCCGGACGACGCCGAGGACCTCCACCTTCGGCGGGAGGCGGTCGTCCGTGACCGTCCGTTCCTCGCCTCTTATCCCCGCGAACCCGACCTGGTCGTTCGCCTCGTAGGCGCCGTAGGGGTCGAACGTGTAGTCCCGGACGGCGGCGTACCCGCGACCGACAACCGTTCCGGAGATCGGGGGCGGGAGGAGTACGTCGGTGTCTGGGTGTTCGGCCCGCCACTCGTCCCAGCGGGCGAGCGTCGAGGGGACGAGTTCGAGTTCGGTCCCGGTCAGCGGTCCCCGGATCGCGGCCGCGGCGACCTGCGACCAGAGCGAGTCCGACTCGACGTCGTACATCACGAGGTTGTCGTTCCAGAGCAGCCCGGTCACCCCGAACGTCCGTTCCGTTCCGGCGACCCGTCGCCGGGCGACGACCGCGCTCCCACAGAGCGGGCAGTAGGTCACGAGGAGCGGGCCGCCGAACGCCTCGTTGACGACCTCGTGCCACCCCAGGACCCGCAGTGGGTACGCCCTCGCCCGGCCGCCCTCGACTACGCCGACCACGCGGTCGAACGGCGCCAGCCGCGGCTCGATCCGGCGGACGCCGAAGTCGACGGTCCGGGCTTCGAGCGAGACGCCCGACCAGTCGGGGCCGAACGCGGGCTCGATGATGGCTGGGATGGCGTCCCGTGGGGTCCCGCGGACGAGCGCCGATTCGGGAACCGGCAGGTCCACAGGGAAGCGGTCGGTACTCGAGCCGACGTATCCCACCTGCACGCAGCCCGCGAGCGCGGCCGCTCCGAGGGTCGCTCCGGTCAGCAGGCGCCGCCGCGTGACCATACCCGCCGTATCGTCCGCGTCCAGTTATCCCCGTGGCGGTGCGGCACCCCGGACGCACAGCGGGGCGACGCCGGGGTCCGGGCGCGGGCACCCGACCCACCAGTTACTTGCCGTCCGCCGGCGAGAACCGGCCGTGCGACTGGTACAGGTCTCCGTGCCGGCGGGCAAGCGCGACGCCGTCGTCCGCGTCCTCGAGGAGGAGGGCATCGACTTCGTGCTGACCGAGGAGGAGGGTCGACGCGGCTACACCCACGTCGTCTCGTTTCCGCTGCCGACGAACGCCGTCGACCCGGTGCTCGACAGCCTGAAGGAGGTCGGCGTCGGCGAGAACGCGTTCACGGTCGTCACGGAGGCCCAGTCGGTCACCTCCCGGGAGTTCGACGAGCTGAGCCAGCGCTACGCCGAGGAGGAGAAGAGCGAGGAGCGCATCGCGAAGGAGGAGCTCGCAGCCACCGCCGAGAACCTCGTCTCGAACCCCCGGACGTACGTCCTCCTGACGGTCGTCAGCGCTGTGGTCGCCACCGCGGGGCTCCTGCTCGACTCGCCGGCGACCGTCGTCGGGTCGATGGTCATCGCGCCGCTGATCGGCCCGGCGATGTCCGCCGCGGTCGGGACGGTCATCGACGACGAGGACCTGTTCGTCCGCGGGGTCCGGATGCAGGTGATCGGGATGGGCCTCGCCGTGCTCGCCGCCGGCGTCTTCGCCTTCCTCGTGCAGGCGACGAACCTCGTGCCGCCTGGGCTCGACCCGGCGGGCATCGAGCAGATCCGCGAGCGGCTCAAGCCGGACTTCCTCTCGCTGGCCGTCGCGCTGGGCGCCGGCGTCGCGGGTGCGCTCTCGCTCACGACGGGCGTCTCCTCGGCGCTCGTCGGCGTCATGATCGCCGTCGCGCTGGTCCCGCCCGCGGCGACGGTCGGCATCGGCGCGGCGTACGGCCTCCCATCCGTGGCGCTCCCGGCGGGTATCCTTGCGGTGGTGAACGGGCTGTCGATCAACCTCGCCGCCCTGATCGTGCTCTGGTACTCGGGCTACCGGCCCGACCACCTCTTCCGCCGGGACGAGGCGCGTGCGGCCACGGTGAAGCGGGTCGCGGTGCTCCTCGTCGCCATCGCGCTCCTCTCGGTGTTCCTCGGCGGCATCACCCTCGACACGTACCGGATGGCACAGACGGAGAACGACGTCCAGACGGCCGTCGAACCGGTGTTCGAGGACGGTCGGTACGCCGAACTCGAACTGCAGTCGGTCGAGGTGGAGACCGAGCCGAGGCCGGGGACGTTCGTCCTCCGCCGGCCCTCGGTCGTGGTCGTCCGGGTGGGCGTCCCGCCGGGGTGGGTGCGCCGGAGCCTCGCCACCACGCTCCGGGAGCGGATCGTCGAGGCGGTCGGCCGGCCGGTGGTCGTCGAGGTCCGGTACGTGACGATCGAGCAGGCTTCCGCCGGGAGTACTGCGGCCGTCGCCGACCGTCACCCGTCGCCGCCCGCGATGCGTCAAACCGGCGTTTGACGCTCCGACGTGTTCATAGTACTAGACGACGTCCGGAGGGCATGGTATCCAGATCCCTGACCGCGGCGCTCGTCGCGGTACTGGTCCTCCTCGCCGGCTGTGTCGGCGCCGGGTCTCCCTCGGTGCCGGCACAGAGCGGGACCGAGGAGACGACGAACGACGGTCCGACCCCGAGCGTGACGGTCGGCGCGAGCGCCACCGTCGAGGCCGCTCCGGACCTCGCGGTGGTCCGCGTGGCCGTCGAGGCGACCGCCGACAGCGCCGAGGAGGCGCGGGCGAGCGTCGCCACCGACGCAGAGCGGATGCGCGCGGCGCTCCGCGATGCCGGCGTCCCCGACGACGCCGTGAGAACCGAGGCGTTCAGCATCTATCCGCAGTACGACTACGATGGCGAGACCCGCGAGCGCGAACTCGTCGGCTACCGTGCAGTCCACGCCTACCGGATCGAGGTCGCCCCCGACCGCGCCGGCGAGGTCATCGACGTCGCCGTCGGCAACGGTGCGACGAGCGTTTCGGGTGTCTCCTTCACCCTATCGGACGCGGCCGAACAGGAGCTCCGTCAGGAGGCCCTGACCGCGGCGATGGGCAACGCCCGCGCCGACGCCGAGACGGTCGCGGCTGCCGCGGGCGCGACCCTCGGCGACGCCCGGACCATCTCGACCTCGAACGGCGGGAGCGTCGGACCGTTCCCGGCCTACGAGACCCGGGCCGACGCCGGCGGGTCGACGGTCGTCGAACCGGGGACCGTCCGTGTGAGCGCGAGCGTGACGGTCGTCTACGACCTGGCGTAGGACGGTGCGACGGTCGCATCGCGGTCGGCGGAGTCTCAACCCAGCGAACACGAGACCGACGGTTCCACCGGCGGCTACCGCGGGTGAGAGCTGACTCCACGGAACGCCGTGTCCGGTGGTCGGACGTCGCGGGCGGTCAGTCCGTGCTCTTGCGTTCCTGGTCGGGGTGTTCGGAGACGAACACGCTCGTGTGGTCCGGGATGTCCTCGGTGACCCACGAGTTCGCCCCGATGCTGACGTGGTTCCCGATGCTGATCGGCCCGAGGACCTTCGTCCCGGCGCCGATCACCACGTGGTCGCCGATGTCCGGATGGCGCTCGTAGCCTTTCTTCAGGGTGTTCTCCTCGTCCTCGGCCTCCTCGAAGTGGAGCGCGCCGAGCGTGACGTCCTGGTAGATCCTGACCCACTCGCCGACCGTCGTCGTCTCGCCGATGACGACGCCGGTCCCGTGGTCGACGAAGAAGTGGTCGCCGATCTCGGCTCCCGGATGGATGTCGATACCCGTCACCGACTTGGCGGACTCGGTGAGCTCCCTGGCGTACGCGGCGGCCCCTTCCTGGTAGAGGGCGTGGGCGATGCGCTGGATCGTGATCGCGTGAAAGCCGGGGTACGACCGGATCACCTCCAGGTAGGTCCGCGCCGCTGGGTCGCCCCTGTACGCGGCCTCGACGTCGAGTTTCAGGGTCCGCCGGATCTCGGGGAACCGGTCTAGCACCGCGGCGACCGTCTCGGAGGGGTCCTCCCCGGAGTAGGGCCGGATGCCCGAGCTGAAGAGTTCCGCCAGTTCGTCGACGTGTTCCAGGACCGCCGACTCGTCCCGGAGCAGCGGGTCCGCGTTCCAGCACCTGGGGAACAGCAGTCGCTTGATCACCTCGACCTCCTCCCGCCCGTGGTCACGCCGCGGGAAGTCCATCGCCCGTCCCGTCGGGAAGGGATCCGCGTCCGCCCGGTAGGAATCGAGCAGGGCCAGATGTGCGTCCCCGGTGTACTTCATGCGTAGGTGTACCCCGCGACGCTAATATGCGTGGCGGGCGCCCGAAGGGCCGCCGATACGCGGGGCTGCTACGGGTCGTTCGGAACCATCCGGCGACGACGGCGGCGGTGACGGGGACGGTGGCAGGCGGCTCGGCCGGAGCGGACGAGACCGGACACCCGTCGAACCGGAGTCAGGGACCGACGACCGTCCGACGCGAACGGCCGACGGCTCCCCGACCGGCCACGACACTCCCGGTCAGCCCTCCTCGAACGGCAGTTCGGGCTCGTAGTCGACCGCGCCGACGAGGGCGTCGAGTACTTCCTCGACGCCCTCGCCCGTCTCGACGCTCATGAAGAAGTCGGCGTCGACGTCCGTCGACCGGTCGCTCTTGTTGCAGACGGTGACGACCGACACGTCACGGAAGCGGTCCCGGAGGTCGTCACGGAGTTCCAGCTGGGCGTCGAGTGGGTAGCCACACTCCCCGCTGGGGTCGACGAGGAAGAGGACGGCGTCGGCGAGATGCGTGAGCGCGGAGACGGCCTGGCGCTCGATGTCGTTTCGCTCCTCGGCCGGTCGGTCGAGCAGGCCGGGCGTGTCGATCAACTGGTAGCGGACGTAGTCCCGCTCGAGGTGGCCGACGTGGAGCTCCGTGGTGGTAAAGGGGTAGCTCGCGATCTCGTTGCGGGCGTTCGTCACGCGATTTATAAAGGATGTCTTCCCCACGTTCGGGTAGCCGGCGACCACGATGGCCGGCTCGTCCGGGCGGATGTCGGGGAGCGTCTTGAGTTCGTCGCGGGCCTCGCCGACCGCGAGCAGGTCGTCCTCGACCTCCTCGACGATGTCGGCGAACCGGGCGAACGCCTGCTTGCGGAGCTTCTTGGCCGTCTCGGCGTCGGCCCGGCGCATCCGGCCCTGGTAGTCCTTCCGGAGGGTCCCGACCTGCCGGGAGGCCCAGTTCACCTCCGAGAGGTGCTGGCGGAGGTCGTCGACGCCGACGACGGCGTCGGCGAGTTCGCGGTGGAACGGGGCCAGCGCGTCCATGTCCGGCCAGGACGTGACCACGTTCCCGAGGTTGTCCGAGAGGATGTTCCCGGCGGTCAGGAGCATCGACTCCTGGGCCTCGACGCCGGACTTCGCGCGCCCGGCGCGGGCCGCCCGCGAGAACGCCTTGTCGAGGAGTTCGTCGGCGCGGGGCGTGGTCGGGAGGCCCTCGAACGGGGCGGTCTCGGACATACCCCGGGGTAGCCCACGGGCGCGTATAAGGCCGTTCATGCCCGCTCGTCCCCGCCAACGGCCACCACGGCCTCCCGCCGGCCGCCGTCGCGTGCCCGATCGTGTGCGGCGCCGACCGACCGGACGCGAGCCACCAGGCACATACCTCTCTGCCCTCTACCGCCGCCCATGACTGACTGGCGCGCGGTCGGTATCGGCTTCCTCGTCGGGGTCCTCGCGGGGCTCCTCGCGTTCCTCCTCCCGGTGATCGGCCACATAGGGCGGGCCTGATCGGCGGATTCGCGGCGGGCTACGTCGCCTGTGGCGACGGGCGGGACGGCCTGCTCCGCGGGGCGTGGCACGGCCTGCTCGCCGGTGCCATCGGCGGTATCGTCCTCGCCGTGCTGTTCGCCGTCATCGCCACTGTCGTCAGTGGACTCCTCGGCGGTCCCGTCGGGGGGCTCCTGGGCGGCGGCGGCGTGTTCCTCGCGGGCGTCGTCATCGCGTTCGTCCTCGCGATCGACAGCGCCATCGGCGGGGCCATCGGGGCGCTGGTGGCCTGATCCCTCGGCCCCGGACCCGACGTTCGACCCGG
>JBEPXB010000100.1:0-7599 GCA_041642135.1 Halobacteriales archaeon
GAGCGGGTCCGCGAGGAGGCCCGCGAGGTGCTCGGCGAGGAGACGCCACAGTACCGGCACGTCCGGGAACTCGACTACACCCAGCGGGCGTTCCGCGAGGCTATCCGGCTCTACCCGGCCGCATGGGCCACGTTCCGGTCGACGAAAGAGGAGGTCCGCCTCGGCGACTACGTCGTCCCCGCGGGCGCGTCGGTCATCCTCCCCCAGTGGTCGATCCACCGCGACCTACGATACTTCGAGAACCCGACGGAGTTCGACCCCGACCGGTGGCTCCGCCGCAAGCCACAGAGCGTCGACGCGTACTTCCCGTTCTCGTCGGGACCACACTCCTGTATCGGCCAGGGCTTCTCGCTGTCGGGTGCGACGCTCGTCCTCGGCGGACTGGCCCGCGAGTTCGGCGTCGAGATCGCCGAGGACGCGCTCTCGGACCTCCGGGCGACGCCGACGCTCCGGCCCGCGGGGCCGGTCCCGGGACGCGTCGAACCCGTGGATCGACCCGAGTAGCGGGACTGCACGGACCGCCGACCGGCGTCCCCTGCCGTGCTCGGTCCCGACCGTGTGCCGAAGAGCCCGTTTCCCCCTCGGCCGAACCGCGGGTGTCCGGACCGCTCTCCGACAGCCGCTACGCCCCGGGGACCCCGAACGCGCCGACCCCCAGCCGGAGGACGGCGTTCACGACGAAGAGGATGAGGAGGGCGGATATCCAGGCTACGCCGCCGATCAGCCCCGCCTTCAGCCAGCCGCCCGGGTACCGCCAGTTGATCACGCCGACCCACACGACCAGCGCGATGATCGGGCCGATCAGGGGGATCCACGCCGTGAGCGCCCAGCCCACCGCGCCGAGGAGCGCGGTGACGAGGGCGTGGCTGTAGTCGTCGACGTCGACGACGATCCGGGCGCTGACGTAGATGGCGAGTCCGCCGATCAGCAGGGCGACGACGAACGCCACGATCGATCCGACGAACGGTACGGCCATGGGTCCCGATCCGTTCCGGGCGACCTAACATTACCGGCCCCGCCCCAACTCGGTACGTCACTCCGTGTCGAGCACCACCCGTACGGGACCGCACGGAAGGGGCTACCGGCGCCGATCGCTCCGAACGGGGCTTCGCCGCCTTCCCGTCGTTTTTACCCCTGCCGCGCCCACTCGCGGGTATGTCAGAGGAACCCGCGGAGAACATCAGTGGCGGTCCCGACGGGGGCGGGGTGGCGTCGGCGTTCGAGCCGAGCCCCGACCCCGCCACCCGCGCGGAGGCTGTCGTCGACCGCCTCGGGGAACGATACTGGCAGAAGGCCTACGGCGGCCAGGAGGCGTTCGAGTGTCTCGTTCGCACCGTCCTCTCGCAGAACACCTCCGACAAGGCCTCACAGCCCGCCCACGACTCGCTGATGGCCCGGTACGGCCCCGATGGAACCGAGTGGGAGGACGACCTCGCGGCCTCGCTCGCGAACGCGATGCGGGACGAGCTCGCGGGGACCATCTCCTCGGCAGGGCTCTACAACCAGAAATCGGAGACGCTGATCCGACTCGCAGATGGCGTGATAGAGGAGTACGGAAGCGCGGATGGGTTCGACGCGTTCGTCAAGGACGCCGACCCGGGCGAGGTCCGCTCGGCGCTGCTGGACATGAAGGGCGTCGGCCCGAAGACGGCCGACTGTGTGCTCCTCTTTTCCGGCGGCCGCGGCGGCGTGTTTCCCGTCGACACGCACGTCCACCGCATCGCGCGGCGGATGGGGCTCGCGCCCGCCGACGCCGACCACGAGGAGGTCCGGGAATACCTGGAGCGGGACGTTCCACCCACCAAGTGCGGGTTCGGTCACACCGCGATGATCCAGTTCGGCCGTGACTTCTGCAAGGCCCGGAAGCCGGCCTGCCTGGACGACCCCGAGGCCTGCCCGATGGCCGACCTCTGCGACCAGGTCGGCGTCTATCCCGATACAGGGGAGGTCGTCGACCCGAGCGAGGCGGCCGACTGATCTCCGTTCCGGACGAACGCCTCGTTACGGTTCGAAGTAGCGCTCGACGATCCGTTCGCCCGTCCGGGCCGCGAGCGCCTGTCCGGTGTTCGTCGGGTTCGCGCCGCCGACGCCATTGGAAAGGGCGGAGTGGTCGGCGACGAACAGCCGGTCGACGTCGTAGGCCTCGCAGGCCTCGTCCACCACTTTGCCCATCGCCATCGTGCTGTGGATGTGGAGCGCCGTGGGCGGGGAGTCCGAGCGGTGGACGTGCGAGGCGCCGCCCTCGCGGAGTATCTCGGCGGCGATCTCCGCGAGTCGGTCGCGGCGTCTCCGGTCGCCGTCGCTCGGCTCGTAGTTGACGAGCGGGATCGGGCCGTGTTCGTCCTCGACGCCCCCGACGACGGAGATGCCGTTGCGCCTGTGCGGGCGGTCGTCGCTCACCACGAGGATCTGGAGCATCCGGCGGTAGCCCGAGAGGGTGCGCTTGAGTTCCTCGCCCGCGAGCCGACCCATGGTGTCCCAGGGGGCGTCCTCGGGATCGTTCCGGAAGGCGAACCCCGACGCGCTGCTGCCGAACCCGAGGATGGCGCCGATCCCGGGGGTCGTCCCGACCGTCTGGAGCATCCCGAGCCCGGGGTAGTCAAAGCGGGCCGCGATGTCCTGGCCCTCGTGCTGGTCGACGGTTCGCTTGCCGATCGCTCCTTCGAGGTCGTCCCCGTCCCAGAGCCCCATCACGTTGTCCCCGAAGTGGATGGTCATCCCCTTGCCGACCCAGCCGTTGTCCGGGAGGTCGGCGTTGAGCCAGAGCCGCGGCGTTTCGACCGCCCCTGCCGCGAGGACCACGACCTCCGCGTTCACGCGCTCTCTCTGTCCCGACCAGGTGTCGCGGAACCGGATCCCGGTGGCGGTCGGTTCGTCGCCCAGCGGCGTCTCGGTCAGGATATCGGTGACGAACGCGTTCGGGCGGACCGTGACGTTCCCGGTCCGCATCGCGGCGGGGACGAAACTGACGTTACTCGCCCGCTTGGCCTTCTCCTCGAACGGCGCTCCTCGTGGATGGGGGTTGCCAGCGATGTTCCCCAGTGCGAGCGTGTCGCCCTCGATATCGGGGTAAGTGAAGTCGCCGTCGTAGCCCGCATCGACGTGGAGTCGCTCGTCCGGCTGCCTGATCGCGTTCGGCTGGGGGCGGTAGCCCGGAGACGTGACGTTCAGGTCCTCGATGAGCTCCCAGCCGGCGTTCGCGGCCCCGCGGAAGAACAGCTCCTCCTTCGCGGTCACCGGCGCGGGCGTCACCTCGCACATCTCCTCGATCTCCCGGTAGTAGGGAAGCAGGTCCGCGTAGTCGATGGGCCAGTGCTCCTGCTCGTCGATGGAGGCCGGGTACGCGCGGGGATGACAGCCCGTGTAGTGCAGTGTAGTGCCACCGACGCCCGAACACTGGAGGATGGCCCCGTCGCCCGGGAACTTCCGGAACCAGAACCCCCGCTCGTGGTCCGCCGGCCCGAAGACGAGCTTGTTCACCATCTCGAACTCGCGGGTGGTGAACTGCTCGTCGAGCAGCTCCCCGCTGAGGTCCTCGACGCTCGAGGAGGCCTCCCCGCCCGGCTCCTCGTGAGGTTTCGGCCACTGCTCGTTCCCGTGGAACGGCCCCGCCTCCAGGACGAGAACGGAGAGCCCCGCCTCGGCCAGCTTCCAGGCCGTCACCGGGCCGTCCCCGCCCGCACCGACCACCACCGCGTCGTACGAGTCGGCGACCATCTCAGGCCACCTCCGCGGCGAGGGCCTCCTCCGGGAAGGGCTCCTCGTAGTCGCTCGTGTCGTAGTCGTTCTCCCGGAACCGGCCCGACTCGCGGGAGAGCCGGACCGGCGAGGGGGCGTCCCCGTCGACGGTGGTCCGGACCTCGCCGGCGCCGAGCGGGCCGTCGTCGGTGCCGAGATACCCCCGCAAAGCAGCGTAACCCGATGAAAAGCCCGGATAGCCCGTCTGCCGCCAGCTCTGGACCGCCGACGGGTCGTTCGGGTGGACGAGGTCGCCCGGCGGTTCGGGGAACTCGTCGTAGCCGTCCCACTCGCTGTAGTAGATCATCTCGGTGAACCCGACGACGAGCTGGCCGACGACGCCGGCGTCGAACTCGAAGGGTTCGCCGTCGAGCGACCGGAGTTCGACCTCGAACTCGTCGAGGAGGTCGACCGCTCGGAGCCGGTCCTCGCGGGAGAGCGTCGCGAACGTCCCGGCGTCGTCCGCGGCCGAGCCGGAGTCGACGGGGTCGAGCAGGTCGAGGACGTGCTCGCGGCTCGGCCCGTCGGCGTTCCCGCCGCGTTCGAGCAGCGCCAGCGCCGCGGCGTCGAGGGCACCGGCGACCGGCGCCGCGAGCGGGAGGTTCCCCCGGGTGCCGACCCCCGGCAGGCCGAACTGGAACAGGCCGTTCACGTAGCCGACGAGGTAGTCGCCGAGGCCGACGTCCGGTCCCCCGGGGACGTGTTCCACGCCGAGTTCGTCGGCGAGGTCGGGCGTCCTCGGCACCACCGCGTCCGCCACCGCCCGGAAGGTCAGCACCGTGTGGAGGTCCACCTCGTCCGTGTCCGAGGTCGGTCCCGGTTCCAGGACGGACTGTATCGTGCGCCACACGGAGCCGGCCTCGTGCAGTATCCGGGTCCACGGACTCGCGTCTCCCATGCCCCCCCGTCGACCCCCGTCGTCAAGTCACTTGTCCACCCGGGACGCCCTCGACGAGCGGGAGCGCCCTATCGAGGCCGTCGTACCCGGAGACGGACCGGATGGCGTGCCTGCAGGAGCCAGCCGAGCCCTCATCCGGCCGGCACACTGGAGGACATGGGACTGAACGCCCTGCTCGGATCGAAGACGATGAAGCGGGCGAGCACGCCCTCGATGCTCGTCGAGGCCGCCCTGTCGTGGTCGCGCGACGAACGACGGGTGGCCGTGCTGTTCCTCGGTGCCGCCGCGCTCGCCTACCGGTGGAGCGCGCTCGGCCTCGCCGCCGAGGGAGCCATCAGACTGTACCGGAGGGCCGGGTGACCGCCGTGTCCGACGACTCGCGCGCCCACGGCGTGGCGTTCGGCGACCTCCAGGAAGAGCTCGAGTCGCTCGACTACCCCGCCTCCCGCGAGACGCTGGTCGACCGGTTCGGCTCGCGGGAACTCGACCTCGTCGACGGGACGACTGCCCTGGAGGAAGTGCTCTCCCGGGACCCGGCCGACCGGACGTACCGCTCCGCCGAGGCGGTCCGGCGGGCGGCGACGCGGCTCGTCGGCAGCGACGCCGTCGGCCGCGAGGGGTACACCGACCGGGGAACGAACTCGCCCGGCGGGACCGGCGAACCGGAGTGAGCCGGCGTCCCCGGTCTTCCGGGGCCGAGTGAGCGCTTAATCGGATGCTAATCGGGGACACGACGCCGGGTGTGGCTACCTACATCGTCCGGACCGTCTCGACCGCTTCGGATCGGGGGGCGGCGGCTTATCCGGTCGATAAATTTATCCGACCCGGAGGGAGGGGGGATATGGCCGTCCTCGTCGAAGGAACCATCCCGTCGTCGGAGTTAGTCCTGAACCACGCGTTCGAGACCCTCCCGGGCGTGGAGACCGAGTGTGAGCGGGTCGTCCGGAGCAGCGACGAGGCGGTGATGCCGCTGCTCTGGGTGCGACGCGTCGACCGCGACGACGCCGAGCGGGCGTTCGCGGACGACCCGACCGTCGACGCCGTCAGCTGTCTCTCCGACTCCGGGGACGATCTGCTGTACCGGATGGAGTGGGCGGATCACGTCCGGACGCTCTTGGGGATGCTGACGAACGCCGAGGCGACGGTCCTCGACGCCTACGGGCGGCGGAACCGCTGGGAGCTCCGCCTGCTCTACCCCGACCGAGAGGGGTTCTCGAGGGCACACCGTTTCTGCGAGGACCACGGGGTGACGTTCGACGTCACCTCGATCCGGAGGGTCGACGGTACGTCCTCAGGACGCTTCGGGCTCACCGACTGTCAGCACCGGGCGCTCGTGCTGGCGATGCAGCGTGGCTACTTCGAGGTGCCCCGGGAGACGAGTCTCGAGGAGCTGGCCACGGAGCTCGACGTCTCCCACCAGGCACTCTCCGAGCGGCTCAGGCGGGCCACCAGCGCACTCGTCGCCGATACGGTCCACGTCGGCGAATCGCTGGCCGCCGTGGAAGCGTAGGCGGCGGGGAGTCCCGTGTGACGGACGGGCCGCTTGCGATGGCAGGCAGAGCGGTTGTGTCCGTCGCCCGACTCCGACCACACGCCGAATGACCGATCCGATCACGTCGACACGACTGCGAGACGAGGAAACGAACGGCCGCGTGCGGACCGCCTTCGAGGGGGCGATCAAGCGACCAGTGAAGGAAGCGGTCCGCGAGGCGCTCGCCGAGGGCGTACACGGTGGCGAGGAGTCGCGTCCCGGGGACGAACCGGTCACCGTGGACGTCGGGGACGTGGACGCCGGCGGCTCGTCCGCCGAGGACGACTCGACCGGGGGCGACGAGAGCGAGTCGGACGGGGGATCCCGGTTCCTCCGGCCGCGACGGGTCGCGGTGCTCGCGGGGGTCGTCCTCGTGACGTACCTCCGCCGTCGCTCGGACGACGACGCCGAGTAGGGTTTCCCGCCGTCGCCCGGAGCGACGTTCCCGACCGTTCTCCGCCCGTCTTCGTCCGAGAGCGACGGCGCCGCCAGCCGGCGATCGGCCTACAGCTCGTTCGGTTCGTCGAGGAGGTTCCGCTCGAGCGTCTCCAGCGCGGCGTCGAACGCCCCGTCGGCGCCGTACTCCTCGCCCGTTCCGGCGAGCTGCTCGCGGCGTCTGAGACGTCCATCGACCGACGGTTCGACCCACCACCCGGTCAGTCCCCGGCCTGCACGCGCCTGTCCGAATACGGGACCGCCCGGATACAGGACGGCCCGACTACAGGATCAGCGCGACGACCGCGAGGACGAGGAAGATCACGACGAATATCTTCGCGATCTCCATCGTGACGCCGGCGATCCCCCGCATCCCGAAGAGCCCCGCGACGATAGCGATGACGAACAGGACGACCGCGGCGGACAGGAAGTCCCCGGAGAACAGCATCGGGGGGAGGAACCCGAGTGCGGGAAGCGTCATCGTCGTTCCTCCGTGGGCCGTCCGGTCGCCGCGTGCGTCCGTCGGTCGCTGCCGCTCGATACCGTCTCGACGACCGGACTCGGCCGGTCCCTCTCGCTGTGCTGTCTGGCTCGCATGACATCGGGCCCGAGGGACCCGGTGCGCGTAGCCGTGTTGCAGGCGACCGCAGGCCGTTTAACAGCCGAACCGGAACGCAGCCGGGCCCTCCGGCGGTTACAGCAGGCCCCCGCGAGCGGCGCCGCGGTCGACGGCGCCCCACGCCCACGCTTATGTCCCCCCGAGGTGTCACCGCACACGTCATGCGAGCCGTCACACTCGAGGAACACGGCGGACCGGACGTGCTGCAGGTGAGCGAGGTCGACCGACCCGACCCCGGTGGACACGAGGTGCTGGTCGAGGTCGCCGCCGCGAGCGTCAACCCCGTCGACACCTACTTCCGGGACGGGTCGTACGGGGTCGAGGACTTCCCGTTCACGCCCGGCGTCGACGTCGCGGGCGTCGTGAGCGAGGTGGGGG
>JBEPXB010000101.1:0-7588 GCA_041642135.1 Halobacteriales archaeon
CGTTCGCCCCTGATGGTGTGGTCGGGACAGGTGCAGTCGCTCTCGAGGAGGTCGACGACGTACGTGTTGCCTGACTGGCCCTCGACGGTGTAGCGGCCGCCGCCGAGGGGGGCGACGGCCATCGCCTCGGTCCACGCGCGGACCGAGCGGTCGTCCATCGCCCCGAAGTCGGGCGCGAGGGGCTCCTTCGGCGTCCGGTCCCCGCCCCCATCGTTTCGGGTGGACCCGGAGCGTTCGTTCGACGCGGCTGTGTTCTGTAGGTGCGTCATTGTCGGTTCCGGGAACCGAGTGGTTCCAGTCGAAACATAGGTTCTCGAGGGTAATGAGTGACTCGGTGGGACGGCTCTGTGCCCGGTCGAGCGGCGGCTCCGACGGGGAGGGGCGAGTGACCGACGGTCGCCGGACAGGCGCCGGATGGGCGCCGGAGGACGGTCGAGTGGGGGTTCGAAGCCCTTTTGCCACGTCCCCGGAAACGGCCGGCCATGGAGATAGAGCGGGAGACGATGCTCGAGATCGCCGTCTCCGTCGGCGCCGTCGTCGTCTTCGTCGCCCTCATCATCGGGATCGGCGTCACCTACGGCGGCCGGGGGTTGTCGAGCCAAGGGGGCGTCGCGCTGCTGGCGGCCATGGCCGCCTTCGTCTTCCTCATGACCGGTATCGGCTACTTCCTCGCCGGTCGGAAGGGCTGACCGGAGTCGAACGCCGCCGATCGAGTGTTCTGCGTGCAGAGGGGGGGCTACCGTCCGACAGGGACGAGTCACGTGCCGGGGTCGTGGCCGTCGTGTCAGTCCTCACCCGGCGCCGTCGGGTGCCGCGTTCATCGGCCCGGTTCGGCGCGGATCAGCGCTTTCGGACTCCCGAACGAGCGGACGCTCCCCTCCTCGTACCTGATGTCGAAGAACTCCACCGCCTCGTCCGGCGCATCCCGCAGGTACTGACGGACCCGCTCGCCGTCCTCGGCGCCGAGCGAACGTATCCGACCGATCCACGGCTCGACGTCCAACCGCTTCACGAGTCGGACCGTCTCCCGGACGACGAACCCGGCGTCGCCCAGCCACTCGTGCCACGTGGACGTCCGGTAGGACCGGACGTGCGTCGGGTCGCGCATCCCCTCCAGCCGGTCGAGGAACGAGGCGAGCGCGTCGTCCTCCGGGACGACGTTGTCCTCGAGTGCGAAGACCCCTCCCGGACGGACGACCCGGGCGACCTCGCGGACGAACGCCTCGGGGTCGGGGAAGTGGTGTGCGGCGATCCGGCACGTCACGGCGTCGAACCCGTCGGTCGCGAACGGGAGCCGCTCGGCGTCACCGACGACCCCCTCGACGCCGTGGAACGAGTCCACGCTCGTCGCGACCATCGAGGGGGACGCGTCGAGCGCGACCACGTTCGGAACCCCCCGCTCGAGGAGCGCACCCGCCGTGTGTCCGGCGCCCGTCGCGACGTCGAGCGCACGCGTCGCACCGTCACACCAGGCGGCGAGCAGTTCGAGGTCCTCGCCCTCGCTGTGCATCCGACTGCCGAGGTATCCGTCGGCACTCGCGCCGAACGAATCCGCCGCGGCCGACTTCCGCTCCGAGTCCTCGTCCATACCCGTCCCCACTCGGCCGGGCCTATTAGACCGGTCGCGCGGGTTTCGCGTGCGACGGTAGCCGGTGGTACTACCCCGGGCAGGCGACCGATCGAGTCACCCGGAGCGTAGCGGGTCCACCGGGTCGTGCTGGCCGTCTCTCGGCATACGGGCCCCACACCCGGGATCGGCTGCGGCTCATACGGACGGTCGGAACGATTTACCGGTGAGTGCCCGGACTGGGTCGGCGCTCACCGGTAAAAGACTACAACCGTCCGTATCAGTCCTCGGCTTCGGGTCGGTCGTCACGGTCCAGCCGTGTCGCGTAGTAGGCCACGGGGTGGGAGATCTCCTCGCAGACCTCGTCCGGGTTCACGCAGAGCCCCCGGTCGACCATCGTCGCACACGAGGGGATGGGGAACGCCGGGCCGCGCTCGTCGGCCAGCCGCTCGAACTGGTAGCGGAGCGACTCCCCCGTCTCGAGGTCGTCCGCCCCGTAGAGTTCGAGGAGTCCGTCGGCGTCGAGGTCGAGCCCCGACAGGAACGCGACGAGGGCGAACCGCGCCTCCGGAGGGAGGTCCTCGCCGCCGTTCGCCCGGTCGAGCAGTGCCGTCACGCAGGGCGGGAACAGCTCCGGGACGACGTCGTCGGGGGTGTCCGCGAGGTCGGCGTCGAGGTCGGCGACGGCCTCGCGGAGCTGCGCCACCTCCGGTTCCAGGGCGTCGGCGATCCCGTCGGGGACCGACAGCGGGAGCCCCTCGGCGACGCGCCGACGGACCGCCTCGCCCAACAGCGTGTAGAGCTCCGTCCGCGAGACGGGGAGGCCGCCGTCGCGGAGTTCCCGGGAGACGAGCCGCCAGCGGTCCTCCTCCAACCCGGAGGCGAGCCGGAGGTAGTCGGTGGCGTCGACACGGAACCCGCCGTCGCCGGTCGGCCGAACGGCCGAGGCGAGGTCGAAATCCGCGAGCAGCGCGTCGAGCGACAGCCGCTCGCGGTCGGTCGACCGGAGCCGCGCGTCGTCGTCGAAGTCGTCGGTGAACCGGCGGTGGGCGAGCGCCGCTTCGGCGGCGGCGTACTTCTCGACGGCCCCGGGGGTCGAGAGCAGCGAGACGAGCACCCGCGCGACCGGATAGGAGAGCAGTTCCGCGCGGGTCCCCCACCGCGACTCGGGGGCGACGGTCCCCGCCAGCAGCGCGCGCTCGACCCGCTCGACCCCGCGCTCGACCGGCGGGCCGCGCTCGCGGATCAGGTCCGCGAGGTCCACCTCCGCGTCCTGGACCGCCTCGCGGGAGGCCCGCAGGAACGGGTACCGGGCGTGGAGCCGTCGCATCGGTCACGGTTCAGGCGGGCGGCGAATAAACGCGACGGTCCGCAGGACGCGTCGGTCGAGTGTCCGTCGACGCCGAGCGGGACGGACGAACGTTCTCGAACGTCGTATCCGGATCGAACACCCCACGAACGACAGATCGTGATCCGGGGAGAACTCACCAGCGACGACGAACCGGGTCCCCGGGGACCGAAGGACGAATACCGGTTCCGGGGCGAGAAGGGGGACGAGGTCTGGATACAGGCGGACGTCGTCTCGGGCGGGTCCGGACCGGACGGCCCCTACGTGCTGCTCTACGATCCGAACGGCCGCCAGATCGCACGCGGTGAGCTCGGCGAGGAGACGCGGTCCCGGCTCCCGTTCGACGGCCGGACCGTCACGCTCTCGGCGGACGGGACCTACACGATCGTCGTGACGAGTCAGATCCTCAGGGACCGGGACGCGTACACCGTCTCCGGTGCGACGTTCACCTACCGACTCAGGCTGGAATCCTCGTGACGAACGGAATTAGAGTCCCCGATCTCGACACGACCCGGCGCGAGCAGGGGCGTGACCGTTCCTCGTCGGGCAACATCCCCCCGGTTCCCCGTCCGAGAGCAGACGGAGGGTCGAACGACGTTCCCACCTACTATCGTCGGTATCCGGGTCGATCACCGCGGAGGTACTTCTGCTATTCCCCCAGCAGGTCGGCCAGTTCACCCGCATCGTCGACCACGAGATCGGGTCGATGGATCCACCCCCCGTAGGGGTTCTCGTGACGGTCGAGGTAGGCCCCGCGCATCCCGACCGCCTTCGCGCCCACCAGATCGAACGTGTGGGCGGTGACGAACACGACCTCCTGTGGGGCCACGTCGAACCGTTCACAACAGAGATCGTAGGACGCGCGGTGGGGTTTGTAGGCGCCCGCCTCGGCGACCGAGACGACGCCGTCGAGGTCGGTCCCGAAGTTCGGCCGGACCGCCGCGAGCATATCCGGGTCGCCGTTCGAGAGCCCAACCAGGGTGTAGTCGTCGCTCAGCCGCGCGAGCGCGTCGTCAACGTCCGGGTACGGTCGGAGTTCCTTCCACCGTCGGATGACGGCCCGAACCTCGGCGTCGGGGACGTCGAGGCCGAGCTGTTCGAGGCGATAGGCGAGCGCGCGACGGCTGATCTCCTTGAACGGGGTGTGCGGGCCGGGGATCAGCGAGTCGATCATCGAGTCACGGAAGTGCATCGCCAGATACCGCCGGAGCAGTATCTCGGGGTCGTAGTCGCTCCCGTGGGCATCGAGGAGGTCGGCGAGGGCCGGCACGAGCGTCGACTCCCGGTCGAGCAGCGTGTCCCACAGGTCGAACGCGAGCACCTCCGCCTCCTCCCGGACGGTCTCCGCGACGGCTGTCGTCATTCCGTGTAGGGACGCTCCGGCGGGACAATAAACCGACCGTCCGCACGGTTTAGCGGCGTGGAGACGCCGCGGCGATACGCTTTGGGTCGATAAGTTCGACCGGGCTCGTTCGACGGGATCACAGGGACAACCGCATTGAGCGAGGAGTCCGTACCCCCGTGTATGGCGGACGCATCCACGGTACGGGGCGTGTCGTGGTCGAACCGTTCCCGTCCGCCCGGGACGTGGATCCACTCGGGCCGGTCCGGACCGACCGGTCCCCTCACTCGAGACGGCTACCCGCTAGTCCCCGGCCGCTCCACGGAGACGCCCCCGCGGGACCGAGGAGGTGAGGGGCCGTGGTCGTAGAGACGCTCGCCGAGGGGTTCCATCTCGCCGGGGAGATGGCCTGGGAGACGTGGTGGGCGCTCGTGCTGGGGTTCACCATCGCCGGCGCGGTGGAGACGTTCGTCAGCGAGGAGCGGATGTCGGCGGTGCTCGGCGGCGACGGCTGGCGCGAACTCGGCCTCGGAACCGCCTTCGGGGCGGCCTCGTCGTCCTGTTCGTTCGGCGCCGTCGCGACCACCAAGTCGCTGTTCAAGAAGGGGGCCTCCCCCGTGGCGAGCCTCGCGGCCTTCCAGTTCGCGTCGACGAACCTGGTGATCGAACTGGGACTGGTGATGTGGATCCTGCTGGGCTGGCAGTTCGTCCTCGCGGACTACGTCGCCGGGCTGGTGCTCATCGGCCTGCTCGCGGCGATCTTCAAATACGTCGTCCCCGGGCGGTGGTTCGAGGACGCGCGCGAGCACCTCCGCTCGACGGAGGGCGTCCGCGACCCCTCCTGTGGGATGGAGGTCGACCCGTCCGACGAGGACGTTCTGGCGCTCGAGACCGACGGCGGGACCGAGTACTTCTGCTCGGAGTCCTGCCGGACGACCTACCGCGAGGAGCGGCGCCAGGCGGACGCGACGTGGCGCGACCGGCTGCTGACCCGGGACGGCTGGCGTCTGGCCTCGAAGAACGCGCTCGGCGAGTGGGACATGCTCTGGACGGACATCGTCGCGGGCTTCCTGATCGCCGGGCTCATCGGTGCGTTCGTTCCGCGCGCGTGGTGGACGACACTGTTCGGCGTCGGCGCAGAGGGGACGTTCGTCTGGGTGCTCGCGAGCGCCGTCGTCGGCGTCGTCATCGGCGTCGTCACGTTCGTCTGTTCGGTCGGGAACGTCCCGTTCGCCGTGATCCTCTGGAACAACGGCATCGCCTTCGGCGGGGTGATGTCGTTCATCTTCGCCGACCTCATCGTGCCGACCATCGACGACGCCTACCGGCGCTACTACGGCCTCCGGATGGCTGTCGTCCTGTTCGTCACCATCTTCGTCACGGCGGTCGTCTCGGGGGTGTTCATCCACTACCTCTGGAGCGGGGTCGGCCTCGTCCCACCCGCGGGGGAGGCCGGCGGGACGGCACCCTCGGGCTACACGACCTACCTCAACGCCGCGTTCACGCTCCTGTTCCTCGGCCAGATCTACGTGGCCTACTGGGCCGGCGGCGAGGGTGACGAACCGGGGACCCACGAGGACCACGAGACCCACGCCGGGTGAGGAGCCGAGACACGCACCTGACGAGCGATCGAAACCGACGCCGGATGAACCACCAGGGGGATGCGGGACCGGGACCGCCGCACCCGGTGCTCGTCCAGGCGTACCGATCCCGGGGACCGGGCGAGTTCGGTCGCCCGCCCTATTCGTCGTACGTCCCGCCCTCCAGGTAGTACCGGACCTGGTCCCGCGTCGACTCGGCGACCTTCACGAACTCGACGACGCGCTCGCCGTCCTCGCGCCGGTCGCGCTCGACCTCGAGAGTGAGCGACTGGTCGCGCAGGTGCTCGAGCAGCGAGTCGATCGGTTCGGACTCCTCCCGGACGGTGTGCCGCTCGCCGACGGTCTCCCCCCGCTCGACCGCCCGGATCGTCTCCACCGCCGGCAGGAGTATCGACTCGCCGAGGTCGCGAGCACGCTCGCGGAGGCGCTCCTCGCTCGCGTCGAACTCGGCGGCCTGGAACGCCTCGCGGAGCACCCGCGAGAAGAGGAAATCCCGGCCGCGCTCGAACGGGAGCGAGAACGCGTAGTCGAGTTCGGCGCGGTGCTGTGCCCCGGTCGTGTACTTGACCATCGACTCGCCGTCGGCCGACTTCATCACGACGCCTTCCCGGCCCGCCGCGTCGAGTTCCTCGATGGCCTCCCGGACGCCCTCGACGGCCGTGCCCGCCTCGTACTGACCGAAGAGCCGCGGCTGGGGGAAGTCGTACGCCGCACAGAGGTCGCGGCGCTCCGACACCGGCAGGGGGTCACCGGACTCCCGGTCACGGACCCCGAACACCCGGAACGCGTGGGAGTCGACCTCCTGATAGTCGTGGGTGGTGTACGGCGTCTCTGGACCGATCAGTTCGGCACAGAGCATCCGGTCAGGGTGGTCGCCGAAGAACGCCGACAGGTCGAGCAGGTCCCGTGCCCGCGCGGTCGTGTACGGACAGACGTAGCCGCTCCGGGTGAACGCGAGGGGCTCGCCCACGTCCGCGATGCGGGCGTTGAACCCGTCGAGTTTCTCCTCGACGGCGACCGTCTCGCCCGCCCCGAAGAACGACGTGACGCCGGCGTCGAGTGCGAGCACCCGGGGGACGCTCGGGTACCCGCGGACGACGGCGTCGGCACCGGTGTCCTCGCCCTCGACGACGACGGTTCCCCGCTCGACGCCGTGGCGGGCGTCCGGGAGCGCGTGGTAGGTGTAGCCCGCCGCCGAGCGCCGCTCGAAGTGCTCGAACAGTTCCGGGGGGTCCTCCGCGGTGGAGTCCAGCCGGTCGAACCACTCCCGTTCGTCCATGTCCGTATCCGAGACGGTTCGCGGTGAAAAGACCCGGGGTAGCCCCGCCGACCCCCACACGCTCTTGCCGTCCCGGGTGCCCGTGTACGCTCCCCCGGGCTGGAGCATTTATTTCCCCGGTCCCGAACGGGGTCCATGCCCGGTGAACTCCCGCGTCAGCAGTTCGTGCTCGACACCTCGCTGTTCATCACGGAGGGGATCCGTCGGGACGGGGAGTCGCTAGAGGAGGCCGTGCTCCGGCTGCTGGACCTCGTGGCGACCGCGCGGCTGGAATTAAACATTTCCTGTCACGTTCCCCCCTCGATCCACGACGAACTCACGACGATGCTCCGGGACCGCGGGGTGAGCGAGGAGGTGTTCTCGCGGTTCGACACCTGGGTGGTCCGCAAGAGTCCGGACCGCTATGGCGTCACCATCCCGGCGAACATCGTCTACGAGTTCATCGACGAGA
>JBEPXB010000102.1:0-7574 GCA_041642135.1 Halobacteriales archaeon
CAGTCCGCGGGGTCGCCCTGTGCCCCCCGGTGGACGTCGAGGACGTGGACCCGCGGGAACCGGAACAGCACCTCGGCACGGTCGCCGAACGCCACCCGGGTCAACTACCCCACCCTACTTCGCTCACCCTGACGGGTTCGCGCGTTGAGGGTGGGGCTTGTCCATGAACTCGGCCTCTGACCCATCGGGGTAGGCGGTGAATCCGCCGTTCGGCGTCACCGTTCCAGACTTCAGGGCAAGCTGACTGTTGCCCGTCCGCCGAGACGACTGTTGGCCCCGACGGACATACCGCATCCCGATATTCTTCGCTGCGTTGTAGTCCGCGTTCGCTTCCGATTCGCACTTCTTACAGCGGAAGTCGTTGCGAGTCGGGCGATTCTCGTCTGCCGTGAATCCACACTCGGCGCACCGCTTGGACGTGTACGCCGACCCGACTTGCTTCACCGAGAGGCCTTCCGCTTCGGCTTTGTACTCCACTTGCTCGTAGAGCGTTCGGAACGCCCACTTGTGCCCCCACGACGCGCCAGTCCGCTCGCGGATGTCGGTCAAGCCCTCGAACGCTATCACGTCGCACTCGTATCGGAGTGCCTCGTCCACGATTGCGTTCGACGCCCGGTGGAGGACGTCACGGACGTAGCGCAGTTCGCGGTCACTCGATTGCTCAAGCGTTCGGTGGGCGCTTCGCGTTCCGGTCTGTTGGAGTCCGGCGCGTACCTTCTCGAACTCGCGGAGGGTGTGAGATAGCTCCCGCCCGCTGAAGAAGTAAGCGGTGCTGGTGACGGCGAGGTTCTCGATCCCGAGGTCGACCCCGAGGACCGTTCCGTCCTCGGCGGTGTTCCGTTCGGTATCGGTCTTGGGTCGGCGGAAGCCGATGTGTAAGAAGTAGTCGCCGTCCCGGGCAGTGAGCGTACTCTCGGTGACGCTCCACTCATCGGAGTCGAGGTACTGCCGTTGGTAGCCATCGTCGGCGTCGGGGAGGGCAAGCTCACATCGGATACGACTCTCCGTCGTGGAGAGCGATATGGTGTCGTCCTCGAACAGCGTCATAGTTCGGGTGTCGTATGTCACCGTCGGTGCGGTGAACGTCGGTTTGGTTGCCTTCTTACTCTCTCTCCGACGTTCGATACAGCCGGTGATGGCCTGTGCAGCTTGGTGAGTGGCGAGAATCGCGTGCTGACTACCGAGGTCGGTTTCGTCGCGCACGGTGTCGTAGGCGAGGGGCTGGATATCGCTCTTGGCGTTGCACTTCCCCCACGCCATGTCCGTGGCGATCTGGCAACCACGCGTCCACTCGGAGATGGTCTCTTCGAGCAACTCGCGTTGCTCCTCGGAGACTCCAAGTCGCGTGATTGCCGTCCGACGCACGTAGTCGTTCGCCACGTATTCAATGCATATCCGAGGCTATTTAAACAGTTGTATGGTGTGCCGAACGCGCTCCTCCGCTCCCTACCGCTCGCTCACGGTGTTCGCTCGCGCTTGAGGAAGGGGACTCCGCGCTACCGCCATCGTTGAAGTCGGCCCTGGAGGCCCGCGCGACGTACCAGTCCCCGCCGAGCAGGTCGTGGTCGGAACCCGGGCGCGAGAACCCGAGGTGGTAGGTCACGTCGAGGAACTCCCGCCGGAGCCGCGCGTCGACCGCGTCGCTCACCCGGACGTCCGCGGGGGCGTCGACGACCGCCGCGTACCGCTCGTCGACCCACCCGAACACCCGCTCGCGCCCGTCGGACCACACCCAGCAGAGGTCCGCGCTCGCACGCCGACCCTCGCGCTCCCACTCGACTCGGATCCCCTTGTACGAGAGGAAGCCGGTCTCGGCCGCGCCGAGGGCGGTCAGACAGCCGCTCGACGCGGCCGACCCGGCGGTCGCGAGTCCGAGCGTGGCGGCGAGGACGGATCTTCTGGAGGGCACGGGACACCGGAGTCCGCCGACGGATATGAGCCGCTCGGTCCGCGTCGGCCCCTGCGAACCGAGGGCACATCGGGGCGACCGTCCGTGGCACACCGGACTGGCCGACCGCTCGTGGCGGACCCGACCGACCACCCGTGGGGGCTCGCCCTCGGACCGCGGGGCTTTTCGACCGGCCGGTCGTAGGTCGGGTGATGACCGAGACGGGAACCGTCGACGACCCGGCGGGCGGCGACGACGACGCGTACGGCGGGATCCTCGGCGCGTTCCCGTACGCGTTCCGGGCGAGCGACTCGGTGCTCTTCCGGCTCTACGTCGTCCTCGGTGGGCTGCTCGCGGCGCTCGCGACCCTGGTGTTCGGTATCGCCCTGATCGTCCAGGTGGCGGCGACCCTCGGCGGTCCCGGCGGGACGTTCACCTTCTCGCGGACGCTGTTCGTCCTCCTCGGGCTGTTCGTGATCGCGCCGCTGGTCGCGCCCGTCCTGCTGGTCGCCCGCCGGCACCGCCGCACCGGAAGCGACGCCCGCTACGACAGGCTACTCGCGGCCGCTGGCGTGCTGTTCGTCGTCTCGCTCTACCTCGGGCTGGTGGCATCCATCCCCGCCGAGTTCACCCTCGACGGCGAGCTCCAGACCAGACCGCCCGCGAGCGGGCCGCTTGCACCCCTGATCCGACTGCTCTACGTACTCCCGCCCATCGCCTCGCCGGTGGTCCCCCTGCTCGGCGCGGCGCTGATACTCCTCGCACACCGGTACGCGAACTGAGCGGCGCCGCGAGCCACGCGCACCTGCGTGCTCTGCGCGATATCGGTCGGTTGCCCACCACGAACGGGGGCGACCCGACCGCGATTCGGGACGAATTTCGGTCCGATCCGTGAGTGAAATCGGGGAAAGGGTATACTACCCGGGGGTCTCGGTCCCACCGGAGGCAACACAGTGACCCACGTAGACGGGATCGCGGGGCCCATCCCCCGGAAGGGCGGTGGGCCACGGGGGAGGTGTCGCGGGTGAGCGCCGACAGCGCCGACAGCGCCGGGTCCGGTCGCGGCCTGGACCTGAAGTTCATGACCGACGGCCTCGGCGAGACGGAGATGGCGGTCCTCTACGACCCCGACGCCCCCGAGTCGGCGTGGATACGCGCCCCGCGGAAGGTCTTCCTCGAGGGCGTCGAGCGGTACCGGTGACCGTCCGGGGAACGTTCGACGCACCAGTCCAGCGGCGCGTGGGGACGTGTCCCGCGCGTCGTCCTCGGCCTCGGCTCGCGGCTCCAGGTGATCCCGGGATGCCGTTTCGGAGCTCCCCTTGGGGACACGGTTCTCCGTTCCGGGGACGCTCCATGCGGTCGCCGCTCGCTTCTTCGAGGCCTCCCTGCGGTCGGCCTCGCTCTCGCTGCTCGCGGGTCGCGGGTCGCGCCGCTCCCCGCTCGTGGTTCCGAGGGCTCGCTCACTTCGTTCGCTGCGCCCTCGCTCTCGACGCGAAACGTGGAAAGGCCCCGAGCACCTCCCGACGCCCATGACCGGAGACGCCGACGACGAGGCCGCCGACCCGGCGGCCAGCGTGGGCCGCTTCCTCGTCACCCACGCCGACGGGGACTCGGCGGTGCTGAAGGACGTCGAGAGCGGGCAGGTCCACACGCTCGGGGAGAATCCGGGGGTCGAGGAGCACGACGTGATCGAGGCGACCGTCGCGCCCGAGCCGCCGATGGAGGTCACCTGGCGGGTCACGGAGGTGCGCGAGCGTCGTTCCCTCCGCGTCGAGGAGAGCGACGAACCGCCGACGGCACACGAGCGCGACCTCGCGAGCGAGGGGGAGGTGGGCGACCTCGTCCGGCGCGAGCGGGCCGGCGAGGGCGAGATACACGTCCTGACAGTCCCCCCCGAAGAGGTCGAGGCGGCCGTCGCCGACGTGCTCGACGACGAGGGGACGCTCGCCCGGGCGGCACGGCTCGGCGTCGCCAGGGTGGAGGTCCGCTCGGCGACGACCGAGGACCGGGGCGTCGTGAGCGTACGTTACATGCCCTGAGCGGCGCGGTTCGAGCGCGAACTTATGCTCGCCGGATGCCTCCCGGTAGCATGGCATCCACGTCAACGTCTATGGCTCGGCGGGTCGAGGCCGCCGCGGCGGAGTGGCCCGGAGTCACCGTCCACGACCACCGTTTCGGCGGCCGCGAGTTCCGCCTCGGCACCCGCGAGGTGGGTCACCTCCACGGCGACCGCCAGGCCGACATCGCCTACCCGCGGCCCGTCCGCGACGCCGTCGTCGGGGCCGAGCTCGCCGGCCCGCACCACCTCTTCCCGGACTCCGGGTGGGTCACCTACCGGGTCGACGGGGTGGCCGGGCAGGCCACCGAAGCCGACTCGACCGACCGGATCGTCGACCTCCTGCGGCTCTCCTATCTCGTCCACGCCGCGGCGCTCGCCCGGCGGGGCGACCATCCCGAACTCGAGTCGCTCGACGTGCCAGCGGAACTGGAGCGGCTCGGCCTCGCGCCCGACGTGGCCGCAGCCGCCCGCGCCCGGGTTGCCTGATACGGTCGTGCGTACCGATGTACCGGCGATCACCCGGACGGGGTCGGTTAGGCCGGTAAAAGACGACGCACGACCGTATGAGGTATCGGCGACCGCACCGGCGGACCCGCAGAGCGTCGCACTCGGACCCGGGAACCGTTCTCGCGACTGAGCGCTGCTAGCTCGCGCCCGGGGAGGCTTATCGCATCCGACCGCGTATCCGTGCCGTGAATCGTCCCTCGCTCCCGCTCGCCGACCCGGGTCCACGACTCGTGGTGTTCACCCTCTGGCTGCTCGTCTTCGCCGCGGGGACCCAGGCGATGCTGGTCGCGCCCATCATCCCGCAGATCGCGACCCAGCTGGGCGTCGAGGAGGCCCGCCTCGGCGTGCTCGTCACCGCCTACGCCGTTGCGGTGGGCGCGTTCGCGCTCGTCACCGGCCCCATCAGCGACCGGGTCGGTCGGCGGACCGTCCTCCTCGTCGGCACGGCGCTGATGGCCGTCGCCCTCGCGGCCCACGGCCTCGCGGACACGTACCTCTCTCTGGTCTCCGTCCGGGCGCTGGCCGGCGTCGCCGGGGGCGTTCTCAATGGCGCGGCGATCGCGTACGTCGGCGACTTCTTCGCGCCCGACCGCCGCGGCCGGGTCAACGGCTGGGTCATCAGCGGCTTCGCCGCCGGCCAGGTCGCCGGCATCCCCGTCGGGACGCTGCTCGCCGACGCCTTCGGCTACCGCGCGCCGTTCCTCCTGTTCGCGGTCGTCGCGGTTCTCTCGCTCGGGCTCGTCTTCGTCGCCCTCCCCCAGCCGACGGTCGGACGGGCCGGCACGCCCCTCTCGTTCGGCTCGGCGGTCGACGGCTACCGCGTGCTGCTAGCCCGGCGCGACGTCGCCGCCGCCACCGTCGTCTTCTTCGTCATGTTCGGCGGATCCACGCTGTACATGACGTTCCTCCCGACGTGGCTCACCGTCAGCCTCGGGGTGGGCGCGGGCGCCATCGCCACCCTGTTCCTCCTCGGCGGGCTCTCGAACGCCGTCGTCGGCCCCGTCTCCGGGTCGCTCTCGGACCGCCTGGGCCGCAAGCGGATCATCGTCGCGGCGAGTGTCGGCCTCGCCGCACTCATGGCGCTCACCCCGTTCCTCGGGTCGTTCCCCGTCGTCGCGGGCACGTTCGTGGTCGTGATGGCGCTGTTCGCCTCGCGGGCCACCTCGTTCACTACCCTACTAACGGAACTCGTCGACGGCGACCAGCGGGGCTCGCTCATGTCGCTCACCGTCGGCGTCGGGCAGGTCGGCGTCGGCATCGGCGGCGCGCTCGCCGGCACCGTCTACGGGAGCGTCGGCTACACCCCCAGTGCGGTCGTTGCCGGTCTCTCGATGCTGTTCATCGCCGGCCTCGTCGTCGCCTTCCTCCCCGCGACGGGTCCGATCCCCGGTCCGGTGCCCGGGGCCACTCCCGGTCCCGTGACGGCCACGGGCGGACCGGGCTCCTCCCCCACGGCGCCCACCGACAAGCCCGACCTCGCCCCGGATGCGCTCTGCGGGCCGATGGCCGAGTGCGGCTACAGCGACGACGACTGACTCCTCGCTCCTCGGTCCGGACCTCGTCGTGCCGCCGGATCCCGGCGATCGGCGGGGAGTGCGAGTGGGTACGGCGGCGCGGAACGCTGGCGGACACGACGGGCACGAGCGAGCGGGTGTGGCGATACCCGGGGAGGAAAGGCTAAACCGCCGTCGTCGTGTAGCGGAGGTGTGAACCGTACCGTCGCGGTCGTCCTCGTCCTCCTGGCGGTGCTGGCCCTCGGAGCGGCGGCCGCCACGCTCGACGACACCGACACCGCGGGCGGGGCCGGTGGCAGCGGCAGCGACTCCGGCCTCGGCGCCGGGCCGGGCGACCGCTTCGATCTCGGGGGGTTCAACGTCACCGAGACGAGCACCGTACCGACGCTCCCGGACATCGTCGGGCGGATCGCCGCCGTCGTCCTCCTGCTCGTCGCCGCCTTCGGCATCTACGCCTTCTACCGCGAGCACGGCCTCAAGGGGTTCCTCACCGTCACCGCCGTCGTCACCGGGTTCCTGCTGCTGCTCTACCTCCTGCTCCAGGGGCTCGGGGGCGGCGCCGACCTCGGGGGCCAGAGCGGACTCCTCGGCGGGCAGTCGCCGTCGCTACCGGGCGGTGCCCCCGCGGGGCCGGAGTCGAGCACGGTCCCCGTGACCGACCCGCCGACCACCCTCCTCGTCCTCTTCGGGCTGGTCCTCCTCGGTGCCGCGGCGGTGGTGCTGGGACTGACCGGCGACGACGTCGCCGAGTTCGACCCGGAGACGGACGCCGAGCCCGCGCCGGACGTGGCGGCGGTCGGGCGGGCGGCCGGTCGGGCCGCCGACCGTATCGAGGGCGACGCCGACGTCGAGAACGCCGTCTTCCGGGCCTGGCGAGAGATGACCGAGGGGCTCGACGTCGACAACCCGGCGTCGAGCACGCCGTCCGAGTTCGCGGCCGTGGCCGTCGATGCCGGGATGGCCCGCGGGGACGTGACCGAACTCACGGAGCTGTTCGAGGCGGTCCGCTACGGCGGGCTCGACGCCGACGCCGACCGCGAGCGCCGGGCGGTCGCCGCCCTCCGGAACATCGAGCGGACGTACGCCGACGCGGAGTTCGACCTCGGCGACGGCGAGGGGTTCCCGACCGGCACCGGCGACCCCTCGACCGACGGCGCGGGGGGAGCGAGCACGGACGGGAAGGGGGGTGATGTCGTGTGAGCGGCGGCGGCGCGACGGGAGTGAAGCGGCTGACTGGAGACGAGTGGGTGACGGGAGGCGAACGGGTGACGGGAGGTGACCGCCGGTGAGCGGTCGGGTGGTGTTCGTCGCGGTCGGCGTCGCGGCAGCCGTGGCCGGGCTCGCCGTCGCGGTGCGGCCGTCGCTGGCCGCGGGCCTCTCGACGACGTACCTCGTCGTGACGCTCGTGGGGGCGTTCGCGGTCCTGCAGGCGACCGGGGCGGCGATGGCCCGCCTGCGCGGCGAGCGCAAGCAGGCCGAACCGCCCGAGGTCGAGCGCCGGCGGGTCTTCCCGGCGCCCGGGACGGCGTTCGACGAGTCGCTCGCGTCGCTCCCGCGGCGGGCCGGACGGGGCGCGGACCGCGACCGGCTGTCGCTCCGGAACGAA
>JBEPXB010000103.1:0-7574 GCA_041642135.1 Halobacteriales archaeon
GTACCGGAGCTACGATCCGTTTCGCCCGACGGGCTCCGCTCGCGTATGCGGTTCTGACACATGTATCCACATTCATCCACGTTATATACTCACGAGATGTTATATAATGAATATCGATTAGAAATGGAACCGGGCCAGGAATAGCGATCGAGGAAGGTTCGTGGGTCAGCGGGATGCTGGCCGGCCTCGGCGGCAGCGCCGTCATGGCCGTCGTGATGGTCGCGATGGGCGCGACGGCGGTGCTGGCCGGCGCGATGCCCGGGCTGTACACGCTCGCGCCGCCGGCGAACCCCGTCGCCGGCCTGTTCGTCCACCTCTCGCACGGGGCGGTGCTCGGTGTGGTCTTCGTCGCCGTGCTGAACGCGGCCGGCGTGGACGACCCGTGCCGGGTCGTCGCCGCCGGCGTCGGCTACGGCGTCCTCGCGTGGGTTCTGCTCGCGGCGCTCGTGATGCCGGTCTGGCTGGCCGCCGTCGGGTTCCCCGCGGCGCCGCCGTTCCCGAACTTCGCCGTCCCGAGCCTCGTCTGGCACCTCGTCTACGGCGCCACCCTGGGCGGGGTCGTCGTCGCGCTCGAGCGCTGAACGGGCGGATCGACGGAGCGGTATCGCCCGGGGTGCGAACCCCGCACACCCTTGTATCCGGCCCCCGTCGGGGAGGTCATGTCGACAGAGACCCGCCAGTGGCACCTCGCGTCGCGGCCGACCGGTGAACCGACACACGAGAACTTCGAGCTGCGGGAGGCGACCCTCGGGGAGCCCGGACACGACGAGGTGCTCGTCCGGACGCTCTACCTCTCGGTCGACCCGTACATGCGCGGACGGATGCGCGACGCCGAGTCCTACGCCGACCCCTGGGAGGTCGGCGAGCCGATGCAGGCCGGCGCCGTCGCGGAGGTGCTCGAATCGAACTACGACGGGATCGAGCCGGGCGACGTCGTCAACGGGAACCTCCCCTGGGCCGAGCACGCCGTCGTCGACGGCCATGGCCTCCGGGTGGTCGACGACTCGCTCGCGCCCGTCTCCACTGCAGTAGGGGTCCTCGGGATGCCCGGCGCGACGGCGTACTTCGGGCTGACCGACGTGGGCGAGCCCGTTGCCGGGGACACGGTGGTCGTCAGCGGCGCCGCGGGCGCCGTCGGCTCCGTGGTCGGCCAGGTCGCCCGCATCGGCGGCTGTGACGTGGTCGGGATCGCCGGCAGCGACACGAAGTGCGACTGGCTGGTCGACGAACTCGGCTTCGACGCCGCGGTCAACTACGACACCGAGGACGTCCGCGCGCGCCTCCGGGAGGAGACCGACGGCGTCGACGTCTACTTCGACAACGTGGGCGGGCCCATCACCGACGCGGTGTGGCCGCTGCTGAACGTCGACTGCCGGGTCGTCGTCTGCGGGCAGATCTCCCTCTACAACGCGACGGAGACGCCCACCGGCCCCCGCAAGCTCGGCCAGCTCATCCAGACCCGCGGGAAGGTCGAGGGCGTTCTCGTGAGGGACTACCCGGACTGGAGCGAGGCGTTCGAGCGCATCGCCGGCTGGATCCGCGAGGACGAACTCCACTACCGCGAGACGGTGACGGAGGGCTTCGAGAACGCCCCCGACGCGTTCCTCGGGCTGTTCGAAGGCGAGAACATCGGCAAGCAGGTCGTCCAGGTCACAGAGCGGGAGTAACCCGAGCGTCGAGCGGGTCGCGGACGCGGCGAGGACGACAGCTCTCCCGTCTGGCCCCCGCGACAGCGACTCCCCCGAGAACCGTGCTCTCACTCCGTGCAGAGGTCCTCGATCGTCCGACACAGCACCTCGACCCCGTCGACGAGCGTGTCGACCGGTGCCCACTCGTCGACGGTGTGGGACTGTTCGCTCACGCCGGGCCCCCAGATGATCGTCGGGACCCCGGCGTCGTTGACGAAGTTGCGCTGGTCGGTCGCCGCGTCCTTGCCGTGGGGGGCCGTCTCGACGCCCGCGACGTCGTGGGCGTGTCGACGGACGACCGACGCGATCTCGTGGTCGGGCTCGATCTCCGCGGCCTCGTACGTCCGCGTACGCTCGACCGACACCCCGAACCCCTCCTCGCGGAGACCGTCGAACAGCTCCTCCATCTCCCTGTCGAGGTCGCCCACGGATTCGGAGGGGAGGAACCGGCGGTCGAACGTCAGCTTCGCGTGGTCGGGGATGACGTTCTCCTTCGTGCCCGATTCGAGCATCGTCGGGGTGCAAAGGGATTTTCCGACGAGCGGATGCTCGCGCTCGGCGATCTCCTCCCGGAAGGCCGTGATCTCCTCCTCGAACCCGAACAGCGCGTCGAGGACGTTGTTCCCGAGGTGGGGCCGGCTCGCGTGTGCCGCGTCCCCGCGGACCTCCACCTCGTACCACGCGAGACCCTTCCCGACGGTGTCGACGACGAGCTGCGTCGGTTCGAGGACGATCCCCCAGTCGCCACTCACCTCCTCGAGCATGGTCTTCGTCCCCGGCTCTGCCGTCTCCTCGCCCATGGCACAGGTCAGGACGACGCGCCCGTCGACGCCGTGCCTGTGGGCCGCACGTAGCGCGAGCATCCCCGCCGCCACGCCGCTCTTCATGTCGCTGGCGCCGCGCCCGTAGACGCGGTTTCCCTCGCGTTCCCCGCCGAACGGGTCGTGCGTCCACTGCTCGGTGTCGCCCGGGGGGACCACGTCGATGTGACCGTTCAGGATCAGCGTCCCCGCGTCCGGGCCGCCGTCGCCGACCTCGGCGATCACCTGCGGTCGATCCGGATCGGGTCGCTCGAAGAGGCGGGCGTCGATCCCCCATCCCTCGAGGCGGTCGACGATGTACTCCGCGATGGGCTTCTCCCGGCCCGGCGGGTTCTGCGAGTCGATGGCGACCAGGTCGGCGAGCAGCGCGGCCGCCTCGTCCCCGCTCACGCCGTGCTGGATGCGGTTCGAGTTACTCACAGCGGGGAGGTGCGAGGAGGTCGTATAAAACCACGGGCCACGCCCGAGTCGAGGGCTACGCGCCCGAGAGGAACGTCATCAGCCCCTTCTGTGCGTGGAGGCGGTTCTCGGCCTGGTCCCAGACGATGGCGTTCTCGGATTCGAGCGCCGCGTCGGTGACCTCCTCGCCGCGGTGGGCGGGGAGACAGTGCATCAGGTAGCGGTCGCCGAGGACCTCGGGGGTTATCTGGAAGCCGTCGAAGTCCTCGAGCTTGGTCGCGCGCTTCTCCTCCTGGCCCATGCTGATCCAGACGTCGGTGTAGACCACCTCGCTCCCCTCGACGGCGGCCTCGGGGTCGGTGGTCGTCTCGGGAGCGCCGCCGAGTTCGGCGGCCCGCTCTATCACCTCGTCGGCCACCCCGTACCCCTCGGGCGTGGCGACGGTGAGGTCGATGTCCGTCATCGCCGCCCCGAGGACGAACGACTGGCAGACGTTGTTACCGTCGCCGACCCAGGCCACGGAGACGTCGAAGTCCTCGAACCGCTCGCGGATCGTCAGCAGGTCGGCGAGGGTCTGGCAGGGGTGGGCGTCGTCGGTCAGCCCGTTGATCACCGGGACGGTCGCGTACTCGGCGAGCTCCTCGACGTCCGAGTGGTCGAACGTACGGGCCATCACGAGGTCGACGTACCGCGCGAGCGCCCGCGCGGTGTCCTTGACCGGCTCGCCGTGGCCGAGGTGGATGTCGTCGGGACCGAGGAACACCGCGTGCCCGCCCAGCTGTGTCATCCCCGTCTCGAACGAGACGCGGGTGCGTGTCGAGGGCTTCTCGAAGATCATCCCGAGGGAGTCCCCCTCGAGCAGGCGGTGGAGTTTACCCCGCTTCTGGCGCTCCTTCAGCTCCGTCGCCCTGGTCAGCACGTCGTGCAGTTCGTCCCGCGAGAGGTCGTCGACGTCGAGGAAGTGCCTCACGTCGCCCGCGCCGACTCCGGTGCCGTCGGTGTCGGTCGCCGTCTCGGTGTCGGTTCCGGTCGCCGTCTCGGCGTCGGTCTCGGTCTCGTCGGTCATAGCAGCCTCCCGGCCGCGTCCGCGAGGACGGCGACCGCGCGGTCGATCTCGCGGAGGGGCAGCCGCTCGTCGGGGGCGTGGTCCAGGTCCGAGTCGCCCGGGCCGTAGGTGACCATCGGGCAGTCCCACTCGCCCGCGAAGATGTTCATGTCCGCGGTGCCGGTCTTGCGGACGAGCCGAGGCTCGAGTCCCTGTCCGCGGATGGCGACGCGGAACGCTCTCGCCACCGCGGTCCGCGGGGACTGCATCGTCGGGCGGACGCTGTCCTTCCAGTTGACGGTGCCGACCTCGGGGTCGAGTTCGCCGTCGGCGATCTCGCGGACCTCCTCGACGGACATGGAGGGCGGGACCCGGAAGCCGACGTCCATCGTCGCCTCCACGGAGAGGCCGTCCTCGCTCGGGCCACCCTCGAACCGCGTCGGCTTCGCGGTGACCTGCTCGAACACCGGTGCCCACTCGTCGTCGGGCTCGAACTCCTCGACGACCCGCCACCACCAGTCCATCGCGTCCTGGATGGCGTTGTTCTCCGGGCGGGAGGTGTGGCCGGACTCGCTCGTCGCGAGGTACGTCCCCGAGAGGATGCCCCGGTAGCCGAGCGTGATGCCGTCGGTCCCGGAGGGCTCGCCGTTGACCACCGCGCCGGGCGCCTCGCGGTCCTCGACGAGGAAGCGAGCGCCGCGGGAGTTCCGCTCCTCGCCGACGACGCCGACGAACGACGCGCCCGTGCGGACCGCCGCGACGGCCATCGCCGCCAGCGGCCCCTTCGCGTCGACGCTCCCCCGGCCCCAGAGGACCGGTCCCTCCTCGTCGTCCTCCTCGACTCGAACCGGGATGTCGCCCGGCACGGTGTCGATGTGCGAGGTGAGGAGGACGCCGTCGTCCGCGGGCGCGCGGACGTTGCCGACCTCGTCGAGGTACGCCTCGCGGTCGTGCTCGCGGAGGAACTCGGCGAGCGCCTCGGCGCAAGCCGCCTCCTCGCCGCTCGGCGAGGGGATCGAGACCAGCCGCTCGAGCAGGTCGCGGGCCTCCGTGTCCGCGTCCGTCGCCCCCTCGTCGCCGGCGACGCTCGCGTCGCTCATCCGACCACCTCGGCCATCGCCTCGATCACCAGGGGCGGGAGCAGGCGGACGACCGTCCGACCGGCCGGCAGCGCGAGCAGCTGGTGGTCGAGCGCGAGATCGCGCAGTGCGCGGTTGGCCCCCCGCTTCACCTCGACGCCGACCATCAACCCCGACCCGCGGACGTCCCTGACCGAATCGCCGAGCGCCGCCTCCAGTTCCTCCCGGAGGTACCCCCCGACGTCGGCGGCGTGGCCGGGAAGGTCCGACTCGACGACCTCGTCGAGCGTGGCGTTCGCGGCCGCCGAGATGGCCGGGCCGCCCGAGAACGTCGACCCGTGGGGGCCGGCGTTCTCCGCGACCCACTCCCGGCAGAGCGTCGCGCCGACGGGCAGGCCGTTGGCGAGCCCCTTCGCCGTCGTCAGCATGTCCGGGACGACATCGTGGGCCTCGGCGGCCCACAGCGTCCCCGTCCGTCCGAGGCCGGTCTGTATCTCGTCGAGGACCATCGCCGCGCCGTGCTGGGCGGTGTGGACCCGGACTGCCTGCAGGTACTCGGTGGGCGCGGGATTGATGCCGCCCTCGCCCTGCAGGGGTTCGAGGATCACCGCAGCGGTCTCGTCGTCGATCGCCTCGGCGAGCGCCCCCTCGTCGCCGTAGGGGACGAACTCCACGTCACCGATGAGCGGCTCGAACGGCTTCTTGTACTCGTCCTTCCACGTGGTGGCGAGCGCGCCCATCGTCCGGCCGTGGAACCCCTGGGTGGTGGCGATGATCTTCGAGCGACCTGTCGCGCTGCGGGCGAACTTCAGCGCCGCCTCGTTCGCCTCGGTGCCGGAGTTACAGAGCCACGTGTAGTCGACGTCGCCCGGCGCGGTCGCCGCGAGCTTCTCGTACAGTTCGTCGCGGGCGTCGTGGGGGTAGGACGCCTGGACGTAGAACAGCTCCCGGAGCTGTTCGGTCGCCGCCTCGACCACCCGGGGGTGGGCGTGGCCGAGCGGCGTGCAGGCGTAGGAGGCCCCGAAGTCCAGGTACTCGGTGCCGTCGTCGGCGTAGAGGTACGGCCCCTCGCCGCGGTCGATGCGTATCGGTTTCTCGGAGAAGACGAAGCCGGTCATTGTATCGCCTCGGGATGGATGTGCGTGCCGCCACCTTCGAGCGCCGCGCGGACGGGCCGGTCGGCGTTCGCGTCCGCGACGACCACTTCGCGAGCGCCGCGCTCGAGCGCCTCGGTCGCCGCCATCACCTTCCGGCCCATGAACCCCTCCGCGGCCGTTTTCAGTTCCTCGTACTCCTCGGGCGTCGCGACGTCCTCGACGAGCGTCGAGGGGTCGTCCGGGTCGCGGTAGACCCCCTCGACGTCGGTCAGCGAGACGAGCGTCGCGCCGAGTTCGCCCGCCACGGCCGCCGAGGCGCGGTCGGCGTCCGTGTTCACTGCGGTGAACCGCGGCTCCGCGTCCTCGCCCTCGTCGCCGAGCATCGGCGGGGAGGCCACGGGGACGTAACCGTCCTCCAGCAGCGACGCCAGGAGGTCCGCGTTCACCCCCTGGATGGTCCCGGAGTGGTCGCCACGGCGGATCTTCTTCCTGCCGTCCTCGACTACCCGCACCGCGGACTTCCTCGGACCCACGAGGAGGCCGCCGTCGACCCCCGAGAGGCCGACGGCGTCGGCGCCGGCGTTCCGCAGGCCCGTCACGAGGTCCGTGTTCACGAGGCCCGCCATCGCCATCTTGAAGGCGTCCATCGTCTCCTCGTCGGTGAACCGGCCGACGACGCCGTCGGGCGTCTCGACGTACTCGGGTTCGATGCCCATCCGCTCTAGCGTCTCGTCGACGGCGGTCGACCCGCCGTGGACCACCGCCACCGGCTCGTCCTCGTCGACGAGCGCGGCGATGTCCGCGAGCGCGCCCGCGGGCTCGACGGCCTTCGCGCCGCCGATCTTGACCACGACCGTCATGCGGACCACCTCCGGCCGGACACGACGCTCCGTCGGTCGGTCGAACGAGCGACGCTCGGCCCGTCAGCCGAGCGGCCGGGAGGCGCCTCCGTGCGCCGACCCGGGGAAGGGCAGGGCTGCCGGTGCTGTCGGGCGGGACAGGAAGGGGCCGTGCTCTCGACTAAGTGCGGCGAAGGCGAGCCGAGCGGCGCGAGGCGAGCAACGCTGGACGAGCACCGCGAGTCCAGCGGCACAAGCACGCGACCGGAGGGAGCGCGCGTGGTCCGTATCTCGGATGGTGTCATGGGAACGTCTGAAAACGTCATCGTCGAATACATATCAAAACTCCTCTAGGGTGCTCCGATGGGATGGAACCCCGTGAACTCCAGCCCCGCGGTCTCCTCGAAACCGAGGGCGACGTTGGCGGCGTGGACCGCCTGTCCCGCCGAGCCCTTCATCATGTTGTCGATGGCCGAGAACACGACCACGCGCCGGTTCCGGGGGTCGAGTTCGAACCCGACCTCGGCGAAGTTCGACCCGGCGACGGCTTTCGGCTCGGGGTAGCGGTAGACGTCGCCACCGCCGGCGGCCATCCGGACGAACGGC
>JBEPXB010000104.1:0-7514 GCA_041642135.1 Halobacteriales archaeon
ACTGGCCGCGGATCGTCTCGCGGTTCGGCGACGACGGCGAGTATCGCGAGGAGAGCGCGAAACTCCTCGCGACGCTCGTGTTGACCCTCCGGGGTACGTCGTTCGTCTTCCAGGGCGACGAGATCGGTATGACGAACTACCCCTGGGACTCGCTGGAGGAGCTCCGGGACGCCGACGCGACCAACCGCGTCCGCGAGGCCGTCGCTGCCGGCGACATCGAGGGGTTCGAGGAGGTGAAAGAGCTGATCCGCTACCGGTGTCGGGACAACGCCCGGACGCCGATCCAGTGGCGCGACGCCCCGCAGGGCGGGTTCACAGATGCCGACGCGGAGCCGTGGCTCCCGGTGAACCCGAACTCCTCCGAAGTGAACGTCGAGGCTGCGCGCGCCGATCCCGACTCGATCTGGCACCACTACCGGGAGCTGATCGACCTCCGGGCCGAACACGACGTCCTCGTCTACGGCGACTACGAGCCGGTGCTCCCGGACCACGAGTCGGTGTGGGCCTACGAGCGGACCCTCGGCGAGGACCGCGCGTTCGTCGCGCTCAACTGGTCGGCCGAGCCCACGACGGTGCGTCTGCCTCGCCGGGTTCGGTCGGAGGACGCGACGGTCGCCGTCTCGAACTATCCCGACGCGACCGAGGGGGTGTCCGAGCGGCTAGAGCTTGCGCCCTACGAGGCCCGCGTGTATCTGGACTGATACGGTCGTGCGTCGTCCTTTACCGGCGCTAACCGACCCCGTCCGGGTGATCGCCGGTACATCGTTACGCACGACCGTATGAGTCGAAGAGGCCGTTTCCGTTCGGGTACGGAGGCTCGAATAGAGGCATCGGGTGGGGCTGAAAGGGGCCGCTGGCTGGACTCGTGCGGCTCGCTGCGCTCCTCGTCGCTCACTGCGTTCGCTCCTGCGGTGCTTACTTCGCCGGGGTTCGTCGAGAAGCCGGCCCCTTTCAGTCCCACCCGATACCGTAGTCCGAGCCACCGTCCCGACCCGAACCGCGCCGCCTTTGACCGTAGAACCCCTACCCCGCCCATGCGCCGACGGACGTTCCTCGCCGCGACCGCCGCGGGCGTCTCGACCGCCCTCGCCGGCTGTGGCATGGTCGGCGGGTCGGGCGATGCCGACGTAGAGATGGTCAAGAACGCCTACCTCCCCGAGACGTTCGAGGCGACCGTCGGCGAGCCCGTCGTCTGGGTGAACGAGGGTTCGCGCGGACACACCGTCACCGCCTACGAGTCCGGGCTCCCGGACGGCGCCGAGTACTGGGCCTCAGGCGGGTTCGAGAGCGAGGCGGCCGCCCGGGAGGGGTTCTGGGAGCAGGGTGGCGAGGGGACCATCCGCTCCGGCGAGACCTGGTCGTACACGTTCGAGACGCCGGGGACGTATCCCTACTTCTGCGTTCCGCACGAGCGCGCGGGAATGGTCGGGACGGTCGTCGTCAGCGAGTAGCCGGTCCCGCTCGTCCCTCCGGTCGCATCCTCCTTCTCGCGCTCCACCCGCCCGTAGGTGGCTCTCGCTGCTCGCGGTTCCCTGCGGTCACCGCTCGACTGTAGGTGGTCCTCACGGCTCGCTTCGCTCACCGTTCGGATCTCCGAAACGCTCCCTTCGGTCGACCTCACTGCTCGCGGGTCGTTTCATACGGTCGTGCGTAACCGTTTTCAGCGATCTTCAGGACGATCGGTGTCTCGAGACCGGTGGGACGGAACGAGGGGCCGTGAGGCGGCAAAGAATTACGCACGACCGTATCACTCCCCGCTAGCGTATAGGTGGCCCTCGCTACGCTCGGGCCACCCTACTCCCCCGGCGTACGGGTCTTCAGCTCCAGCGCGTGGATGTCCCGCGTCAGCCGTCCCTCCAGGGCGTCGTGGACCATCTGGTGCTGCTTCACCAGCGGTACGCCCTCGAACGTGGGGGAGACCACCAGCGCCTCCAGGTGGTCGTCGTCGTGGGGGCCGCGGGCCCGACGAACCGTGGCGTCGGCGTCCTCGATCGCTCCCTCGATGAGTTCCTCTATCTCCGCGAGATCCATGTGTGAAGCAGGCCGTCGTCCGGCATAAGTGCCGTGCCCGAGGAGGGCGGCGTCCGAGGAACCGTCGGACCCTGCCGGTGTCGAACGGCTTTATCCCGCTCGTCGGGAACCCCGCACCATGGCCGACACGTTCCACTCGACGGCGTCCCTCCGCGAGGCGCTCGCCGACGCCTCGTTCGACCGACCGCCCGCGCTCGTCGCCAACGCCCACATCACCGGCCTCGGCGTCGCGCGGGCGCTCGCCGCCCACGACGTCCCGGTGATCTCCCTCGACCGGACCGGTCGCGGAGTCGCCTCGCCCTCCGAAGCGGTGACGTACGCCGGGCAGGTGACCTACCCGCTCGACGACCTCGATGCCTTCCGCGAGGACGTCGAAGCCATAACCACTGAACTCGGGCACGAACCCGTCGCGTTCGCCTGCATGGACGAGTGGGTCGACGCGTTCGCCGAGACGCGGCCCGACGGCGTCCGACTCTCCTTCGATGGCCGCACGTACGACGGTGTCCTCGACAAGGAGGCGCTCTACCGGCGGTGTGCGGAACTCGGCGTCCCCTACCCGGAAACGTACTCGCTGGACGAGGTCGACCCCGAGGAGGCGGCCGACCGGCTCGGCTTCCCGCTCGTCGCCAAGCCCGCCCGCAAACGCGAGGGCGAGGCCGTCCTCGGGACGAACGTGCTGGAGGTCGACGGAGAGGAGGAACTCGCCTCCGTCGTCGCCACCGCCGAGGACGCCGACCTCCGACTGCTCCTCCAGGAGCGGGTCGACGTCGCCGTCGGCGAGGACCGCTCGGTGGCGAGCTACGTCCCGCCGTCGGGGGTCGGGGACGCCGTCGGCATCGTCGGCAACGCGCGGGTCCGCAACCCGACCGGATACGGCACGTCCTGTGTCGTCCGGCGCGTCGAAAACCCGGAACTCGCGGGGCGGGCCTACGACCTGCTCGCCGACGCCGGCTACCACGGCATCAGCGAGTCCGAGTTCGTCTACGACGAGCGCCGCGGGGAGTTCGTCCTGCTCGACCTGAACACCCGGCCGTGGAAGTGGATCGGGCTCCCGGTCGAGGCCGGTGCGGACCTGCCGTACGCCGCCTACGCCGAGGCCGTTGGTGACGAGGTGGAGACGGTAATCGGCACGCCGACCGTGGCGGACGGCACCTGGGTCTACCTGCGGGACTACCTCGAGGTGCTGGCGACCGAGCCGTCGTTCGCGGACGTCCTCGATGGGGAGACCTGGACGCGCCTCGTTTCGGGTCGGTTCGAATCGGAACGCGGGCTGACGACCGGCGTGTACGCCCCGAGCGACCCCGAACCGACGGCACGGCTCCTCCGGACGGAGTTCAGTTCGTACGAGTACTACTGCTCCTGCTGACGTTCGGGTTCGTCGTTCCGCCCGGACGTTCGCGGCCCTACGTCCACCGATCGAGTCCCGTCTGCGTGCAGGCCTCCTCGATGCGCTCGAACCCGCGCTCGACCTCCTCCTCGGGGACCTCCCACTCCTCGGTGACGTACGCGCGGGCGGCCGCGAGGTCAGGGCTTATCTCCCTGTCGAACTCGTAGTCGTCGGTCACGTCCGGGTTCAAGAATAGCTCGCGGATCCGGTCTGCCCCCTCGACGTAGGCCTCCCGCGCGTCGAGTGCCCCCCAGAGGTCGCCGTGCTCCCGGACGAGTTTCACGGCCGTCTTCGGCCCCACGCCGGAGACGCCCTCGTTGAAATCCGTCCCCATGAGAATGGCCACGTCCACCAGCTGTTCCCACGTGAGGTCGTGGTCCGCGAGGGTGGCCTCGAAGTCCATCAGCTCCGGGTCGCCCTTCGAGGTGAGCCCCCGGAGGGTGAGCGGCGCGCCGAGCAGGAGCGCGTCGTAGTCCTCGGTGCCGACGTAGTCCACGTCCCCTCGGCGGGCCATGTGGGCGGCCTGTGCCTCGCCCTCCGCCGGCGCCTCGATGGTCGGGACGCCGAGCAGCGAGAGCAGCTCCCGGGAGGTCTCCTGGATGACGTCGGTGAGTCGCTGTGTTCTCGACTCGAGAGTGGAGATCTCGGCGGCGGTGGCGTCCTCGCGCTCGCGGGCTTCCTCGAGCTGTGCCTCGTAGCGCTCGCGCTGTTCGCGCCGTTCCTCGACCTCGTCGGCCTTGAGTTCGGTGACGCCGCCGTCGAAGACGAACACGGGGACGACATCGTTCTCGAGGAGCTTCGGGAGGCCCTGGACGATCCCGATGAGGTTCGCCACCTCCTCGCCGTCGGCGGTCGTGTACGCCCCGCTCCGGGTGAACCGGACGGTGGTCGTCAGGTAGCGGTAGAGCCAGTTGTGCGCGTCGATGGCGACGACCGACCCCGCGAGGTCGGCGAACGCGACGTCCTCGATGTGTGCGAGTTGCCGGAGGTTCGCGTTACCCATTACCCTGAACCTGGACCGCCCGGCACAAGAGCGTCCCGCTCGTCGGGTTCGATCGAGCGGGTGTGAGCGCGACGTCGGAGAACGGAGTTTCGGATCAGACCCGCCTGGAGAGCGCGACCGACGTCGAGTCCTGGGCGGCGCGGACCGACTCGAGCAGCCGGGTCGCCTCCGCCAGCACCGGGTGAGTCACCGGGAGCGAGTCGTAGAGGTACTCCTGGAGGGAGATGGGGCCGTCGAGGCGCAAGGGGACGCCGTAGCCGGTCTGGATCGACTCCTGGCGCTCCTCGAGCAGCGTCTCGCACTCCTGCTCCATGTCGTAGAGCCGACCCCAGCGGTCCATCAGCTGTTCGAACGAGAGCGGGAGCGTCGGTCCCTCGCTGGTCGCCTCGACGCCACACTCGACGTCCGAGAGGGTGCCTGCGGCGGTCCTGAGGCTCGCCTCCTCCTGCTCGATGGCCCTGACGAGCGAGTTCCGCCGCTCGCGGGCGGTCTCGGCGCCATCGAGCAGGGTGCGTCTGAGCCCGGGCGTGAACGCCTCTGCACCCTCCAGTGCGATGGCGACGCTCTCGCCGAACTCCGCGGAGACGTTCTCGGAGAGCGATTCGGCGTACTCCTCCTCGTAGTGGGGGACCGCCATCACGGTGTCGCGGTAGGCGCGTCTGGCCTGGGCCACGCGGTCGTCCCCTGGCGAGCCGGCGCCCCCGGCGAGCGCGAGCGTCCCGACGCCCGGGCCGGGGTCCCAGTTCGCGCCGCCGGTACCCGGGGTTCCCCCCGTGGCGGTCGTGTCCAGATTGGCGACGCGTCGCGCGAACCGGGCGAACGCGTCGCGCTCGTCGCCGGCGCGTTCGCGCTCGCGCCGGAGGGCAGCGCGGGCGTCGGGGATGAACGCGAGGGTGGCGAGGGCGAAGACCGTCAGGGCACCGAGACCTGCGTAGAGGAGCGCGTGGGCGAGCAGCTCCGCGGAGACGCAGCCGACGGGCGAGCAGAGGACGTCGGCTCCCACCGCGCCCTTCGTCGACACCATGGTGGCGGCGTGGAAGACCCATTCCATGCTATAGTCTACCAATACAGGGGGGAGGTAAATAACGTACCGGGTCAGTCACGAGGTGTCACCGTTGGATGATCGCCGGTGGGTCCGCCCCCACCCGGGTCTCGAGGAACGACCGCTCGGCCTCGCTCGGCTCCCGGTCGGGGTCGCGGAACCGGTCGAGCCCCGCGCGGTAGCGCTCGCCCGACCGGCCGTCCGGGGCGGGCCACTCGCAGACGAGCTCCGCGAGGCCCGTCTCCTCGCCCGTCCAGCCGAACCCCGCCCGGTAGGCCGCCTCGTAGGAGAACGCGTTGTTGACTCCGATGCGGACCCGGTCGTACCCCCGTTCGTCGGCCCGGTCGCGGACGAACGCCAGGAGCCGCGGGCCGAGCCCCCCGCGCTGCCGGTCGTCGCGCACGGTCACGTACCGGATCCACAGCGTGTCGGGATCGGTCCGGTCGGCGCTGAACGCCACGGCGGCGAGGACGGCTGCGTCGAGCGACCATCCGGCCGTTTCTGCCGCGCGCGCGAGTCCCTCGCGGTCGACCTCGTCGAGGAGGGCGTCCCCGAGGGTGTTCGCCTGGCCCCCGGAGGGATCCGGCTCGAGGAGGACCGCCTTGCCCGTCGCGGACATGACGAACTTCCCGGCGTAGGCGAACCGGCGGTAGTCGAGCCGGAGCCGGGGGGCGGGCGGCCACCCGAGCAGGGCGGGGACGGGCGTCATACCGGATCGAGGCGCGCGAGGGGTATGTACGCTGTCCCGAACGAGTGAAGTCCCGCCGCGCACAACGTCCGCCCATGAGCACCGGAACGGACGCCGTGCTCGGCGGCCGGGTGGAGCTGTCGCCGCTCACGGCCGCGCTCGCCGGCGTCGACGTCCTCCTCCTCCTGACGTTCGTCGTCCTCGGCGAGTTCAGCCACTTCGGCGTGACCGCGCTGGCGTTCGCGCGCGCCCCGGGAACGGCCGCCCCGTTCCTCCTGGGGTGGGTCCTCCTCGCGCCGCTGGCCAGCGTCTACGCCCCGGTCGCCCGGCGGTCGGCGCGTGCAGCGGCCGTCAGGACCGCCGCCGCGTGGGTCGGGACGGTCGCCGTCGCGCAGTCGCTCCGCGCGACGGCCATGTTCCCGGGCGATTTCGCGCCCGCGTTCGTCGTCGTCTCGCTCCTCGTCGGGCTCGCCCTTCTGCTCCCGTGGCGCGTGCTCGTTGCACACCGACTGGGTCCCGCTACGAGCGGGTCGGCCTGACGTGGTCTCGACGCCGCGTTCGGCGGCCGGGCGCTACGCGGTCCCGGGTGTCCGGGGGCGCCGACGCCGGTAGAGCGCGGCTCCACAGAGCGCGGCGAGCACCGCGAGAATCGCGAGGACGACGAACAATGTACCTGGATCGGCGACCGTGAGGACGAACCCGGCGAGCGCGCCCCCGAGCGCGCCGACGCCGAACACGCCGAGGTAGGTGTAGCCGTAGGAGAGCCCGCGGGCCTCGGCGGGGGTGTACTCGGCGATGGTCGCCTGGTAGAACGGCTGGACGAGGAACAGCGCGAATCCCAGCACCGAGCCGACGAGCAGCAGCGGGACGAGCCCCAAACTCGCGACGGGGAGGAACAGGACCGCGAACAGCGCGAGCACGACGTAGCCGACGACCAGCCCCAGCTCGACGGGGACCCGGTCTGTCGCCTTCCCGCCGACGTACTGGCCGAGGACGCCGACCATCAGCAGGCCGGAGTAGACGTACTGCTGGGGTTCGAGCGGCCGGGGGTAGCCCGCGATCTCGACGGGCTGGAGCGACGGGAACCTTCCCAGGAGGTCCGGGAGGAAGGTGAGCACCCCGCGGTAGTAGAGCCCGGAGAGCATCGCGACGCCGAACGCGAGCACGAACGCCGAGCCGAACAGTACGCGCGAATCCGCGAGGAACTCCCCCAGCGAGGAGACCGCCCCCGACCCGGACGCGCTGGCGTTCCCGGCCTCCCCGGCCGCTTCGCCGTCGTCCGCCTCACCGTCGTCCGATCCGCCGCCATCGGTCGCCGCCACCGCGGCGGTCTCGTCGACGCGCACGCGGGCGGCCGCCACGG